>QGUQ01000408.1 GCA_003242195.1 Bacillota bacterium
TAACCGCGTCCCTCCAGCTCTACACCTTTTTTTTTGGCCGCAACCTCCAATTTTTTTAAGCGACCAGGCGACCCCCATCCCCACCAGCAGCGCCCCATGGGGACGCCCGGACTCCTCTCGCCGCAGGATGCCGCGGAGACGGGCAGCCGATTCCTCCCGTTCCCTGTCCCGTTCTTCCCGGGCGGACCGGGCGGAGTCCTCATGGCGGTCGTCGTCGTCCGCATCGTACGGATCGTCGAGGTCCTCCGGCTCGGGCTGCTCCTCCGCTTCCCCGCGTTCCGCGGCTCTCGCCAGTTCCTCGGGGTCCTCCGGCCAGCCTGCCTCCCCGTCCCCGCCCCGGAGCCATTCGTCCTCGTGGTCCGCCACTTCCCGGGCAACTTGCCCGGCCAGACGGGCCAGGGCGGCATCCACCTCATTCAGCAGCCGCTCGGCGGTCCATAGGTACACCCCGGCACCGAACACGGCCAGCACCAGGAGGATGGTGATCAGGTTCCAGAGGGTGAGGCGGCGACGCGCAGCGTCAAACATGGTGGGAGGGCCTCTCAGGCATCGTGGGTAACCTCCGCTCCATCCCCGGCGGGGCCGGCGGCCCGGCGCCGATCGCCCGCAGGCGTGGGGTGGGCATCGCCAGTAGGCCCGCCGCTCCCGGCTCCCGCCGGAGGAACGAGCCGGTAACCGTAGCCGCGAACCGACTCCAGCAGCCGCCCGGCGGGCCCGAGCTTGCGCCGGAGCTGGTAGATGTGCACGTCCACGGCGTTGCTGGCCGGGGGCTCGCGATCGAAGCCCCACACGCGGTCCAGGATCTCGTCGCGGCGGAAGAGCCGGCCGGGGTTGCGCAGGAACAGCTCCAGCAAGGCCCGCTCCCGGGGGCGGAGCGCCACCGGCCGCCCGTCGACGGTCACCGCGCCCGTGGCGGGGCGCAAGCGGATGGGCCCCGCCTCCAGCACCGGCGGGTCGGGAGGCCGGGCCGCTCGCCGTCCCAGCGCCCGCACCCGGGCCCGCAGTTCCGCCAGGGCGAAGGGCTTGACCAGGTAATCGTCGGCACCGCTGTCCAGCCCGGCCACCCGGTCGGCCACCGCGTCGCGGGCGGTGAGCATCAGGATTGGCACCGGGTTCCCTTCCGCCCGCAACCGGCGGCAGATCTCGAAGCCGTCGAGCCCCGGCAGCATCACGTCCAGGACCAGCGCGTCGAAGGTGCCGGTGCGGGCAAGCTCCAGGCCCTGGCGGCCGTCGTAGGCCACGTCCACGGTGTGATGGTCCTTTTCCAGCGCCCGGCGCACGGCCTCCGCCAGCCGGACCTCATCCTCGACCACCAGGACGTGCATCGTCTCCCGCCCTCACCGGCGGCGACCCTTGCGCCGCTCACCAGTGGTCATGCTCGCCGCGTTCGTCGTCATCTTCCTCGTCGCCATCGCCGCGGTCGATATCGTGTCCATCGCCGTGGCCGTCGTCGTGTTCCTCGTGGTCTTCGTCTTCATCTTGATCATAAACCCAGCCGTCGTCGTCATCGTACGTTCCGTACACGTCGCCGGGGGCGGGTCCCTGCCCGTCTTCCACACCCCGCCCGGGCGCCGGCGGGACGCGGATCACCCGCACCTCGGGCCATGGCGTCCCCGCGCCGGTGCCGGGCAGGGCCGCCTCCGCACCGGCCGGCGCCGCTGGGCCGCCGCCGCCGAGCCACGCGCTGGCTGCCACGCCCGCACCGGCCGTCAAGGCACCGGCCAGGGCCAGGCCCACGATCCACCGTGCTCCGGAACGACCCATGGCTCACCCCTCCTCGGAGGCCTGCGGAATCCCGGCGGGCAGGCGGGATGGCCGCACCCGCCCGCCGGCTGCCCATGACTCGCGCCATGCCTGCACGCCGCGGTAGAGGCTGAAGACCAGGAAGACGATGCCCGTGCCGACGTACATTCCCCGTACCCATGGCAACCCCGCATCGGTGCCCGTGACGACACCGTGGACCAGGGCCAGGCCGAAGGCCACGACCGAGCAGGCGTGCAGCACCTGCCACGCCCCCGCCCCCAGGCGGCCCCGCAATCCCACCGCGACCAGTGCCACCGCGAACCCGTACAGGGACAGCGTCCCGAGGGCGGAGCCGGCGGCGCGGACCGGAGCCGCCCCGGGCACCAGGATGGCGCTCCAGGTGAACGGCGTGTGGCGGTCGGCCAGGAGTCCCCCCAGATGGGCCGCGGTGAAGGCCATGCCGAGCAGCCCCAGCCAGCGATGGGCCTCCATCCACCATCGCTCAAGGCCGCGCCCCAATCCCGCGGCGAGCCGCGCGCGGCCCGCCAGCCCCAGGCACGTGGAAGCCCAGAGCAGCAGGTAAGCCGTGATCCCGGCCGCCCGCAAGAAGGACCACGTCATCAGCGTCACCTCCCTCCGGCACCGCCAGCACCACCAACCC
>QGUQ01000409.1 GCA_003242195.1 Bacillota bacterium
AGGACCGCCCGTGATACGCCCGGGCGGCTCAAGGCCCGGGACGCCGGGGAAGCCCTGCGCCTGCGGCTGGCGGCGGGGACCCCGAGGGGCGCGGCGGAGGAACTGGCCCGCGCCCTGGCGGCGGCGCCGGAGGTTCTGGAGGTACGCCTTCCGGCGGGAGGCGGTGACGGGGCGCCCGCCGGCGGCGGGGAACCGGTGGCCGGTGGTGAGGGCGAGGAGTGGTGGTTGCGGGTGAAGGGGCACGTGGCCGCCCTGCGGCGGGTGCTGGATGCCGCCGAGCAGGCGGGGGTCGTCCTGGAGGCGGTCGAACCCGGCCGGGCGACCTTGGATGACGTGTTCCTGGCCGTGACCGGTCACTCCCTGCGGGAACGGGAGGAGGCGGGGGCATGAGCTCGCCCTTCTGGCTGGAGAACCGCATGTTGCTCATGCGCTGGGTCTACAGGCTGCGCCGGGAGCCGCTGACGCTGCTGGCGACGGTGCTGCAGCCCGTCCTCTGGCTGCTATTGTTCGGCCACCTGCTTTCCCGCATGGCGGCGGGCGATGTTCCCGGCGGCGATTACCTCACCTTCATGACCGCCGGCGCCATGGTCATGACGGTCTTCAACGGCGCCATCAACGGCGGCGTCGAACTTCTGTTCGACCGCGAGACCGGCTTTCTCCAGCGCCTGCTGGCCGCTCCCATCAATCGCCTGTCCATCGTCACCAGCCGTTTTACCTATATCGTGGCGGTGAGCACGCTCCAGAACCTGCTGATCGCCCTGACCGCCTACCTCCTGGGGGTGCGTTTCGCCACCGGCCTCCCAGGCCTGCTGGCGGCCCTGGGCATCGGCGCCCTGTTCGGTGCCGGCGTGGCGACCCTCTCCATCGCCCTGGCCTTCTCCGTGCGCCGGCACCCGGAGTTCTTCACCATCACCTCCTTCCTCAGCCTGCCGCTGCTGTTCCTCAGCACGGCCCTGGCACCCCTGGAGTTGATGCCGGCCTGGATGCAGTGGCTGGCGCGGCTCAACCCGATGACCTACGCCATCGAGGTCACTCGTACCCTGGTCCTGGAGGGTTGGAACATCGCCGCGGCCGGGTCCATGCTGGCGGGCCTCCTGGCCTTCGACGCCCTGGCATTGCTGGTGGCCGCCCGCGTCCTGCGCCGCGGGTTGGCCTGAGGGGACTCGGCCCGCGGCGGTGGCCCGCTGCGGTGCAAGGGCCCGGTTCCCGGGCGAGGAGCCAGCCGTCGGAGACGGAGTGCCAGCCGCCTGTGCGGCCCCGGTGTTCGCCGGTGGAGGGGGGAAGGACGGATGCGATTCGTCGTCTTCGGCGGGGCCGGTGACATGGGCCGGCGGGCGGCCCGCGAGCTGGCGGTGACGCCCGGGACCGAGAGGGTCACGGTGGCCGACCGTAACCTGGCGGCGGCCCGGGCCGTGCGGGATCGCCTGGCCGCCGACCCCGCGGTGACCTGCCAGGTGGTGGCCGAGGGCGTGGACGTCCTGGACCACGCCGCGGTCGTCGACCTGATGCGCCGGCACGACGTGGCGGTGGGGGCCGCCGGTCCCTTCTACCTGTTGGAAGAACCGCTGGTGCGGGCGGCCATTGCCGCCCGCTGCCCCTACGTGAGCCTGTGCGACGACCACGACGCCGCCGCCCGCGTGCTGGCCCTGGACGAGGAGGCGCGGGCGGCGGGCGTACCGGTGCTGACCGGTCTAGGCTGGACGCCAGGGCTCACCAACCTGTGCGTCCGCCACGCCGCCGGCCTGATGGACGTGGTCGAGGCAGCCCGCATCGCGTGGGCGGGCGGGTCGGCGGACGCGGAGGGGACGGCGGTGGTCCTCCATACGATGCACATCTTCGCCGGCCGCGTGCCCACCTACGCGGACGGGCGTTGGGTGGAAGTGGCCGCGGGCTCGGAACCGGAGCGCGTCCTGTTCCCGGAGCCCGTGGGCCCGGTGACCGTGTTCCACGTGGGCCACCCCGAACCCCTGACCCTGCCCCGCTATGTGCCGGGCCTGCGGGAGGTTCGCCTCAAGGGGGGCCTGCGGGAGCCCGTGCTCAACCGCTTGGCCGCGGTCCTGGGGCGGCTGGGCGTCACGGCCACCCATGCCCGGCGACGCCGGCTGGCCCGGCTCATGGCCCCTCTCCTTCCCTGGCTGGCGCGCCTGGGCCCCCCGCCCGTGCGGGCCTCGGGCCTGGTGGTCCGGGTGCTGGGCCGGAAGGACGGCGAGCCCGTGGAGTGGGTGTACGCCGCTGCCGCGCCCATGGTGGACCTCACGGCGGTTCCGCTGGCCCTGGGCGCCTTGTGGGTGGCGCAGGGGGGGATCACGGCGCGGGGCGCCTTCGCCCCCGCGGGGGGGGGGGGGGGGGGGCCCGAAGCCTTCTTCCCGGAGTTGGGAGGGGGGGGGCCGCCCGTCCAC
>QGUQ01000410.1 GCA_003242195.1 Bacillota bacterium
GGCCTCCTGCCGCGGGCCAGGCGGTGGCTGGTCGTAGCCGTCGTGGCCCTCTATACCGCCGTCACGGGCGGGCCGCCGTCCGTGCTGCGAGCCACCGCCACCTACCTGCTGGCCGACCTGGGCCGGGCGCTGGCGCGCCCCGCCATGGCGCTGTCGGTGCTTTCCTGGGCCGCTGCGGCCCAATTGGTCTACCGGCCCCTCTGGCTGTTCGAACCCGGGTTCCAGCTGTCCTTTGCCGCCACGGCCGGACTGGTCATCCTGTACCCGCCCTTGCGGCGGGCCCTGGATCGCTGGTCCGCCTGGCGCCGCGTCGCCCGCGGCCGCCGGGCCGCCCTGTGGGCGGCGGACGCCCTGGCCCTGACGGTGGCGGCCCAAGCCGCCGTCCTGCCCGTCCAGGTGGCCCTCTTCGGCCGCATGCCGGTGGCGGGGTTATTGGGAAACCTCGTTGCCGTACCCCTCTCGGGCGCGGCCCTCGCGGGCGCCGCCCTGGCCGCCGTAGGCGGCGGGCTGCTCCTCCCGGCCGAATCCCTCGCAGGGTCCGGGGCGGATACGGTCGCCCGCACCCTGGGCTGGCCCGGGCGCCTGGCCGTGGAGGGCCTGGTGCGCGTGGCCATGGTGGCGGAAGCGCTGCCCCTGAGCGCGGTCACGGTACCTCCCGCCGCCGCCGGGGCCCTGGCGGGGGCGGTGGTCTGGATGGCGGCCGCCGTCGCCGATCCCCGACCCTCCTACGCCCGCCGCCTGCGGCCGCGCCCGCTCCCCGGCCGACACCAGCTCTGGCCGGCCCTGCTCCTGGCCATCGCGGCCTGGGGCGCTGGCTGGGTGGCCCGGATGCCGCCGCCGGCCGGGACCTTCGAGGCTCTGTTCCTGGACGTGGGCCAGGGCGACGGGATCCTCCTGCGCTTCCCCGGCGGCCGCAGCCTGCAGGTGGACGCCGGCGGGCGCGCCCGCTCGGCGGATCCCGCCCTCTACTGGCCGGCACGGCCGCCCGCGGTGCCCGACGCCGTGGGCGAGACCGTCACCGTGCCGGTCTTACGCCGCGTGCTCGGCGGTCCGCCGGACATCCTGGCCGTCACCCATGCCGACCGCGACCATGCGGGCGGAGCGGGCCCCATCCTGGAACAGCTGGGAACCCGCCAGTTGTGGCTGGGAGGCGTTCCGGGCAGTGCCCTGGAAGCGAGCCTGCTGGAGGTGGCGCGCCGGCGGGGCATACCCGTGCTGCGCCCGCGGGTGGGGATGCGTTGGGCGCCGGCTCCGGGATGCGCTGTGGACGTGCTCCACCCGGGGTACCGTCCCGTGGAGGGCCAGCGGGCGGTGGAGAACAACGCGTCCCTGGTGTTACGGGTGCAGTGCGGGGGCCCGCGCCTCCTCCTGGTCGGCGATCTGGAGCAGGAAGGCGAGGAGGCGCTGCTGGCCCGGGGCGCGGACGTACGGGCGGAGGTGCTCAAGGTCTCCCACCACGGTTCCCGCGGTGCCTCCCATCCGGCCTTCCTGGCGGCCGTCCGGCCGCGGCTGGCCATCGTCTCGGTGGGGCCGAACCCGTACGGCCTGCCCCACGTGGAGGCCCTGGCGCGCCTCTCCCGGGCGGGCGCCGTGGTGCTGCGCACGGATCGGCTGGGCAGCATCCGCGTCCGGTTCGGCCGGTCCCTCGAGGTGTTCCCGGCGCTGCCGGCGGGAGGCTAGGCCCGTGGCCGCATGGTACACTGCGGGCAGGAGGTCGGCGCGGCGGGAAGGCCGATCCGGGCACGCGGCAAAAGGGGGCGGCGACGGTGGACGCACGGGAAGCCCTGGCTGCCATCGATGAGGGCAGGATCCAGCCGGTCTATCTCCTCTACGGGCCGGAGACTTACTGGAAGGATGCCATCATTGGGAAACTCCGCCAGCACCTCCTGCCGGCCGGCGATCACATGAACCTCAGCGTCTTCGAGGATGGGCGCGTCCCGGTACAGGCCATCTTGGAGCAGGCGACCACCGTTCCCTTCCTGGCGGAACGCCGCCTGGTGATCGTGCGCAATAGCGAGCTCCTGCAGGGACGCGGCGAGCGCGCCGACGAGGAGGCGCTCGGCGCGTACCTGGAGGACCCCGTGGCCACCACCTGCCTCGTGTTCCGCCAGGACGGGGACGTCGACGGCCGCCGCCCCCTGATCAAGCGCTTCCGGGAACGGGGGTACGCGGTGGAATGCCAGCCGCTGCGGGATGCCGCGCTGGCGGAGTGGCTACAGGACGAAGCCGGCCGGCTCGGCAAGACGCTCCGAGCGGAAGCCGTGGCGTGGCTCGTGGAGTCCGGGGAGCCCGACCTCTACCGCTTGCGCAACGAGCTCCACAAGGCGGCGGCCCATGCCGGGGAGCGGCCCGAGATCACGGGGGACGATGTGCGGGCGGTGGGTATCG
>QGUQ01000411.1 GCA_003242195.1 Bacillota bacterium
CGTCCGACGCCAGCGCGCCGGACCGCCGCGGTCCGGACCGCGACCTGCTCGCCCAGCGCAACGAGATGCCCGTGACCGTGCTGGGCGACGAGCAGGTGGCGGGGGCACCGGCATCCTCGACACCGGAGGAGGAGGGCGGTCCATCCGGCGCACCGCCGGGTGCGCAGGAGCGGCTGGCCGCCTGGCGCCCGGGCCAGGTACTCAAAGTGGTCCTGGGAGGATCGCCGTCCGTCCTCGACCGGGTGGAGGCCGAACTGCGAGCAGGATTCTCGGGCCTGCCCGCGGTGGTGGCGCGAACGCTGTCACAGCTGGTGGAGGTCGTCCGGCCCGACGCCACCAAGGAATCCGCCCTGGCGGAACTCTGCCGCCTGTGGGGAATCCCGTCGGAGCAGGTCATCGCCATCGGCGACAGTGGCAACGACGTGGGAATGATTCGCTGGGCGGGGCTCGGCGTGGCCGTCGCCAATGCCCGCCCTGAGGCGCTCCGTGCGGCCGACTGGGTGATCGGGCATCACGCGGACGGCGCCGTCGCCCGTTTCCTCCGAGCCGTCGTCGCCGCCCGGCAGGGCGGACGGCGGTAATCTGAACCGGGACAAGGGGACGAA
Organism: Bacillota bacterium; assembly: GCA_003242195.1. Lineage (GTDB taxonomy): Bacteria > Bacillota > Sulfobacillia > Thermaerobacterales > Thermaerobacteraceae > ZC4RG37. The sequence continues at coordinate 606 of QGUQ01000411.1, forward strand.
GAGGGAGGGAAGCCTTCCGGTGGGGGATGTGGAGAGGCGGGGTGCGGACTGGCGGGACGAATCACCCCGGAGCCGCCAGCACGCGGTCGACGTGGTCATGGGTCGCCGGCCCCCCGATGCCTGGTTCCGGGGCGGCGTCGTCCTCAACGTCTTCACCGGCGAATGGCAGCGGGCCGAGATATGGGTTGCGGGCCGCCGCATCGCCTACGTAGGGCCCGATGAGCCTGTTCCCGGCCCCGACACGGAGATCGTCGACTGCAGCGACCGGTACCTGGTCCCGGGCTACATCGAGGTCCACGCCCACCCCTTCCAGCTCTACTCGCCGCGGGCCTTGGCGGCCGTCATCGTGCCCCGCGGGACCACCACGTTGGTGAGCGACACGCTGGTGCTTTGGCAGGCGCTGGGACCGGACCTGCAGCGGGCCCTGGACGCCGGGCTCGCGCCGCCGCTCCGGGAACTGTGGGGCTTGCGGGCGGCCCCCCAGACGGTCACGGCCACCGGCGGGCAGGCGGAAGGGAGCACGGGCGACGCCGAGTTCGAGGCGGCCTTTGGCCTTCCGGCCCGTGAGGCCGCCCGTCTCCTCGACCACCCGCGGGTGGTCGAGGTCTTCGAGTGGACCAATTGGGTCCCCGCCATCCGGGGCGGCACGCCGGCGCCCGAGATCGTGACGGCGGGCCTCCTCCGGAACCTGCCGGTGGACGGTCACGCTCCGGGAGCCTCGTACCGGACGCTGACCGCGCTGGCCGCCGCCGGCATGAGCGATTGCCACGAGAGCATCCGCGCCGAAGAAGTCCTGGACCGCGTCCGGCTGGGGTTATTCGCCATTCTCCGCCACAGCTCGTTGCGCCCCGACCTGCCCGAGCTGGTGTCCGCCGCCCGGGAGGCCTTTGCCCGCGGCTTCGGTCACCGGCTGGCGCTGACCACCGACGGCCCCACGCCGGCATTCCTGCGGGAAGGCTTTCTCGACCACGTGCTGCACATCGCCTTCCAACTCGGCCTGGAGCCGGCCCACGGCTACCGGCTGGTCACCATCAACCCCGCCACGTACCTGGGGCTCGATCGCCACCTGGGTGCCATCGCTCCCGGACGGCTGGCGGACATCAACGTCCTGCGGGATCCCGCCGACCCGCGCCCGGTGGAGGTGTGGATCGACGGGCGACCGGTAGCCCGGGACGGGCGCCTGACGGCCCCGCAACCGGCGGTCGACTGGGCCGGCCTTGGGCTGGTCCCGCGGGATTGCCCCCTGCCGCGCGACGCGGCCGAGTGGATCTACCGACCGGGCCCCGCGGCGACGCCGGCCGGCGACGGCCGGTCGGTCCGCATTCCCGTCATCGAACTGCTCAACGCGGTCATCGCCCGCCTCGGGGAGCGGGAGGTGACCCTGGACGGGGACGGCAGGGCCCGGTTGCCGGCGGGAGAGGACCTCCTCTTCGCCGCCTTTGTCGACCCCGTCCGGCGGCGGATCAGCCGCGGGGTGGTGGCGGGCTTCGGTGCGGGGGTCGCGGGTCTCGCCTCCACCTACACCGTGGCGGGCGGGCTCCTGGTACTGGGCCGCGAACCGGAGGCGATGATGCGGGCTGCCCGCGCCGTGGCCGGCAGCGGCGGGATCGCCCTGGTAGAGGGGGAAGAGGTCGTCTTTCACCTGCCGCTGCCCATCGCGGGCGCGATGACCGACATGCCCCTGGCCGACCTGGCGGCCCGCTGCGACGAGCTGGCCCGACTGCTCCGGGAGCGGGGCCACCCCTTTCACGATCCCATTTACACGCTGCTGTTCCTGACCGC
>QGUQ01000051.1 GCA_003242195.1 Bacillota bacterium
TGGGCGCCCGCGCGTGCCCCCGCCCCCCGGGGCGCCCTCGCGGCCCCCGCCCTGGAACGGGGCTTCCTGGTGACGACCCGGGACGTGGCCGAGGCGGTGGAGCTGGCCAACCGCATCGCCCCCGAGCACCTCAGCCTGCACCTGCGGGACGCGGAGTCCTGGCTTGCCCGGATACGGGCGGCCGGGGCCGTCTTCGCCGGGCCCTACAGCCCCGTGGCCGCCGGCGACTACGCCGCCGGGACGAACCACATCCTCCCCACGGGCGGGGCGGCCCGGCACCAGTCGGGGGTGAGCCCGGAGACCTTCGTCCGGCGGATCCCCTTCTTCGCCGGCACGCCGGAGGGTACCGCCGCCTGGGCCCCCGCCGCCGCCCTGCTGGCCGAGGCCGAGGGGCTGCCCGCCCACGCTGCCTCGGCGCGCATGCGGCAGGCAGTCGCTGAAGCCGGCGGCCGCGGGTCCCGGGCCAGCCAGCAGGCTGGCGGCAACGGCGGTGGCCCGGCCGCGGGTTACAGGGTGGCCGCCGGCGAGGCACCGATCAAGCTGGACGCCAACGAGAGCAGCGAGCCGTGGCCGCCGGAACTGCAGGCGGAACTGCGGGAGGAACTGGAGCGGGCGGACCCCCACCGCTACCCGCGGCCGCGGCTGCGGGACGAGGTGATGGCCCTCCTGGAGGATTACACGGGCGCGCCCGCCGCCTCCATCGTGCTGGGCAACGGCTCGGACGAGCTGGTCCAGGCCGTCCTGGGCGTCCTGGGCCGGCACTGCGCCGCCGTGGTGGCGCCCTCGCCCACCTTCGGCTACTACGCCGTGGCCGCGGAGGCGGCCGGGTTGCCCTACCACCCGGTGCCGGTTCCTCCCGACCGGGCCGTCCCCCCGGAGTCGCTGCAGGAAACCCTGGACACGATCCCGGGCGACAAGATCGTCTTTCTCTGCCGGCCCAACAACCCCACGGGCCTGAACTGTGACCGCGAGCTGGTCGACCGCCTGGCGGCCCGCCCCGACACCTGGCTGGTGGTGGACGAGGCCTACGCGGAGTTCGCCGGCGAGACCGTCCTGGATACCGGTTCCCTGCCGGAGCGCCTGGTGGTCCTGCGGACCCTCTCCAAGGCCTTTGCCCTGGCCGGCGGCCGCTGCGGGTACGCGGTGGCGGCACCCGGGCTCGCCTCGCGACTGCGCCGTTGGCTGCAGCCCTACAACCTGGGGAGCTTCACCCTGCTGGCGGCCCGGGTCGCCCTGCGGCGGCGGGAGGTGTTCCTGCGGCGGGTGGCAGAGGTCCGGAAGCGCCGGGACGAACTGGCCCGGGCCCTGGCCGCCCTGCCCGGCATCGAGCCCGTCCCCTCCCGGGCCAACTTCATCCTGTTCCGGGTGGCTTCCCGCCCCGACGAACCCGTCCCCCGGGCCGTCCGGGTGCGGGACCGCCTGCGGGAGGAGGGCATCGCCGTGCGCTACTTCGACTGGGAACCCTCCCTGCGGGACTACCTGCGGGTCACGGTGGGCACCGCCGCCGAGAACGAGGCGTTCCTGCGGGCTCTGGGCCGCGCCCTGGAGCGGGAACCCCTGGAAGGAGGAAACGGTGCATGACGGCCGGACCGGAAAGCAGCTGGCCCCCGGGGGGGCCCCCTTCCGGGGCCGGGGCCGGGAAGTCTCCGGTGCTGCGGGAAGCCTCCCTTGCTGCTGAGCCCGCAGGGAGGGCGGCCACGGTGGAGCGGACGACCCGCGAAACCGCCGTCACCTGCCGCGTCGACCTGGACCGGCCCGGTTGCCGGGTGGAGACGGGCATCCCCTTCTTCGACCACATGCTCGCCGCCTGGTCGGTGCACGGGGGCATCGGGCTCGAGCTGGCGGCCCGCGGCGATCTCGATGTGGATGCCCACCACACGGTGGAGGACGTGGGCCTGTGCCTGGGCCGCGCCCTGCGCCAGGCCGCCGGCGACTACGGCACGCTGGCCCGCTTCGGGGTCGCCTACGTGCCCATGGACGAGGCCCTGGCCCGGGTGGTGGTGGACTGCAGCGGGCGCCCCTACCTGGTCTGGGCCGTGGATCTGCCGGCGCGGAGCTTCGGCCCCTTCCACACCGACCTGGCCGAGGAATTCTGGCGGGCGGTGACCGCCGAGGCGCGGTTGACCCTGCACATCGACCTGCTGCGGGCGCGCAACGCCCACCACGGGCTGGAGGCCATCTGGAAGGCGGCGGGAAGGGCCTTCGCCCAGGCCTTCGCTCCGCGGACGGGGGGGCCCCTGTCCACCAAGGGCGTGCTGGAATGAGCGGGCGGCAGGACGGCGGCACAGCAGGCGGCGGGGCGACGGTGATGGTCCGGTGCGGGCTTACCTGGCGATGATCGACTACGGCACGGGCAACGTCCACAGCCTGGGCAAGGCCCTGGAGCGGGCGGGCTGTGCCGTGCGCCTCACCCGCGATCCCCGCCAGCTGGCGGCGGCCGCCGGCCTTGTCCTGCCGGGCGTCGGTGCCTTCGGCCCGGCGTGGCGGCGGCTGGAGGAAACGGGCCTGGCCGACTCCATCCGCGCTTTGGTGGCCGAGGGCCGGCCCATCCTGGGCGTGTGCCTGGGCATGCAGCTCCTGGCCGAGGGCAGCGAGGAGGACGGCGACTGGCCCGGCCTCGGGTTCCTGCCGGGCCGGGCCTCCCGCTTCACCGGCGTCCCCAAGGTTCCCCACATGGGCTGGAACCGGATCCGGCCGCAGCCGGGCATGCGCCTGCTGGCCGGCGTGGAGGCGGGCTCCTTCGCCTACTTCGTCCACTCCTACCGCATCCCGTGGCCGGCGGGGGACGGTCGGGGCCCCGCGGCGGACCCGGCGGCCGCCCCCCCGGCGCCCGGGTCCGGCGACGACGTCAAGGTGGCCTTGGCCGACTACGGCGGGCCCTTCGTCGCCGCCGTCGAGCGGGGCAACGTGTTCGGTACCCAATTCCACCCGGAGAAGAGCGGGGCGGCGGGCCTGCGCATTCTCCGGAACTTCGGGGCGATCTGCGGTGCTTGTGATCCCGGCCATTGACCTGCGGGGTGGGCGCTGCGTCCGCCTCTACCAGGGCCGTTACGAGCAGGAGACGGTGTACGGGGAAGACCCGGTGGCGGTGGCGCGGTCCTTCGCCGCCGCTGGCGCACCGCGCCTGCACGTGGTGGACCTGGACGGGGCCCGTGCCGGCCGGCCCGTCCATGCGGAGCTGATCCAGCGCCTGGCCGCCAGCGTGCCGGTGCCCGTGCAGGTGGGCGGCGGCATCCGGGATGCGGCCACCGCCCGCGCCTACCTGGAGGCGGGGGTCGGGGCGGTGATCTTTGGCACCGCGGCGATCCGGCGGCCGGAGGAGGTGGCGTCCGTCGCCAGCACCCATCCCGGACGGGTGCTGGCCAGCCTCGACCTCAGGGACGGCCGGCCGGCCCTGGAGGGCTGGACGGCGACCGTGCCCGGGGAGGTCCCGGCCGGGGCCGGCGCGGACACCGGCCTGGATCCGGCGGTGACGAGGGTCCTGCGCCGCCTCCAGGAGGCGGGAGTCACCGACCTCATCGTCACCGACACCGAGCGCGACGGCACGCTGGCCGGGGCCGACCCGGCGCGGTTCCTCCCCTTCCTGGCGGCGGGCTTCCGGGTCATCGCCGCGGGCGGGATCCGGGACGTGGAGGACATCCGCCGCCTGCGGGCGGCGGGCCTGGCCGGCGTCATCGCCGGGCGGGCGCTGTACGAAGGCACCCTCGAGCTGCGGGAGGCCCTGGCCGCTGCCCGCGGCGAGGGATAGAGAGCTCGCCGGGGACAACGAGGGCTTGCCGGGCGGGGGCCGTCCCTGCCTCGTACCGCCTCTTCCCCTTCCCCGCCCTTGCGCCGATGGGAGGTCGGGCACGCCGTGCTGACCAAGCGGATCATCCCCTGCCTGGACGTGGACGGCGGGCGCGTGGTCAAGGGCGTCCACTTCCGCGACCTGCGGGACGCCGGCGACCCTGTGGAGCTCGCCCGCCGGTACGACCGGGAAGGCGCCGACGAGCTGGTCTTCCTCGACATCAGCGCCACCGTCGAGGGCCGCGAGACCATGGTGGACGTCGTCCGGCGGGTGGCGGCGGAGGTGTTCATCCCCCTGACGGTGGGCGGCGGCATCCGCGACTGCGAGCAGATCGCCCGCCTGCTGGCCGCCGGCGCCGACAAGGTGGCCATCAACAGCGCCGCCGTGGCCCGGCCGGAGTTCATCGCCGAGGCCGCGGAGCGCTTCGGGCGCCAGTGCATCGTCGTGGCCATCGACGCCGGGAGGAACCCGGCCCGCTCCACCGGCCCGGCAAGCCCGGGCGACTCACCGGGAGACGCCGCGCCGGTGCACGGTGGCGGGGAAGGCGGCCGCCAGGCGCCGGCGGGCCGGTCCCCGGCGCCCCGCTGGACGGTGTACACCCACGGGGGCCGGCGGCCCACGTCCCTGGACGCGGTGGAATGGGCCCGCCAGGCGGCGGCGCTGGGGGCCGGGGAGATCCTCCTGACCAGCATCGACGCCGACGGCACCCGGCAGGGCTTCGACCTCGAGCTGACGCGGGCGGTGGCCGAGGCGGTGGACATCCCCGTCATCGCCTCGGGGGGCGCGGGCCGGGCGGAACACTTCGTCGACGTGCTGACCGAGGGCCGGGCGGACGCCGCCCTGGCCGCCTCCATCCTGCACTGGGGACAGGTGACCATCGCCGAGATCAAGGCGCTGCTGGCCGCCCGCGGCATCCCGGTGCGGCCGGTGGCGTAGTCCCGGCAGGCGTCAGGGAGAATGCGGCAAGGAGGAACGCACCGGTGGACAAGGAGCCGGCAGGCACGGTTCGGGACCGGGAACGGCGGGACGGAGCCAACGAGGCCGACGGGTCCGGGCGCGACATGGCACGGGACGGGGCACCGGTGCCCGCAGGCGACGCCCTGGCGGGCATCCGGTTCGACGACCGGGGGCTGGTCCCGGTCGTGGTCCAGGACCGCACCGGTGGCGAGGTCCTGATGCTGGCCTACGCCAGCCGCGAGGCCCTGATCCGTACCCTGGCGGAGGGCCGGGCCTGGTTCTTCAGCCGCTCGCGGCAGCGGCTTTGGCGCAAGGGCGAGACTTCCGGCAACGAGCTGGCCGTCGCCGAGGTGCGGGCGGACTGCGACGGCGACGCGGTGCTCTACCTGGTGGACCCCGCCGGCCCGGCCTGCCACACCGGCCGGCGCAGCTGTTTCCACCGGGATCCGCCCGGCCGCAAGCCCCCCCCCCCGCCCCACCCGGACGCTTCCTCGGGAGCGTCCGCGGAAGCCTCCCCGGCCGCTTCGCCGGAAGCTTCCCAGACGCCCACACCGGAACCCCCGGGGCCGCGGTCTGCAGCTCCCGGCGACGGGGCCGGCGCCTTCCTCACCCGCCTGGAAGCCCTCATCCGCGACCGCCGGCGCCGGCGCCCGGCGGGTTCCTACACCACCGCCCTCTTTGAGGCGGGTCTCCCCCGCATCCTGCAGAAGGTCGGCGAGGAAGCCGTGGAGACGGTGGTGGCGGGCGGCCATCAGGAACCGGCGCGGCTCGTGGAGGAAGCCGCCGATCTCGTCTACCACCTGACGGTGCTGCTGGTGGCGCGGGATGTCAGCTGGAACGACGTGATGGCCGAGCTGAGCCGTCGATCCCACCCGGCCGGTTGATGAGCCCCCGAAAAGTTGTGATTGACAACAACTCGGGCGGGGCAATATGATGTCATCGACAACGTTGTGTTCGGCAACGTCATCCCGCCCGGGATCGTCCCGTGGCGTCCACGGAGGTGCCCTCCCCATGGATCCCCATCACATCCGGGAGATGGTCCGCCGGCACTATGCCCGCATCGTCCCAGGAGGTCACGGCGCAGCGGAGGATGGTGCGCCGGCACCTTCTCTGGATGCGCCGGGCAGCTGCTGCGATCCGTCGCCGGACCGCGGACAGGCCGGCGGCTGCCATGCCCCCTCGAGCCCGGCGGGTGCCACGCCTTGCTGTGGTGGCGTCGTGTCGGTGGAGGAGATCGGCCGGGTCCTCGGCTACTCGGAGGAAGAGCTGCAGGCAGCGCCCGAAGGGGCCCATCTGGGTCTAGGCTGCGGCAACCCCCTGCTCATCGCCTCCCTCCGGCCGGGAGACACCGTGCTCGATCTGGGCTGTGGCGCCGGGTTCGACTGCTTCCTGGCCGCCCGGCAGGTCGGTGAGACCGGCCGTGTGATCGGGGTCGACATGACGCCGGAGATGCTGGCCCGGGCCCGTGAGAACGCCCGCAAGGGCGGGTTCACCAACGTGGAGTTCCGGCTGGGCGAGATCGAGCACCTGCCGGTGGCGGATCAGAGCGTCGACGTGGTCATCTCCAACTGCGTGATCAACCTCTCGCCCGAAAAGGAGCAAGTCTTCCGGGAGGCCTTCCGCGTCTTGAAGCCCGGCGGCCGGCTGGCGGTGTCGGACATGGTCAGCCGCGTCCCGCTGCCGCCCGAGCTGCGGGAGGACGCGGCCCTCTACTGCGGGTGCCTGGCGGGAGTGGCATCGGTACCGGAGTTGGAACGGATGCTGGCCGCAGCCGGCTTCCAGCAGATCGAGATCAAGCCCCTGGATCGCCGGAAGCTGCTGGAGGCCTGGGGCGCCGATCCACGCTTGCAGGACTTGGTCTTCTCCGCCAGCATCGAGGCCGTCCGGCCCCGCCGGGCGTCTCCGTGACCGCCCCCTTCCCCGCAGCCAACCCTCGCATCCCTCCCCACCCGGCGCCGGAGGCCCGCCTGCGTTGTGGCGACACCCGGCGCCGGTGTATCATGGGGCCGGTCGTTGCGACAGGCAACGGGCGCAGGGGAGGTGCGGGGCATGGACGCTCGCACGGCAGGCCCGCTTCTCCGGCGGGTGGCACGGCTTTACTCCCGGTTGCAGCGCGAGGGAGTGGACGCCTGCTGCGGCGACGCCACGACGGCGGCCCAGTGCATGATCCTGACGGAACTGGGCCGCTCCGGACCGGTCACCCTGGCTGACCTGGCGCGCCGGGTCAACCTCGACAAGGGCTGGGTCAGCCGGGTCGTGGAAGCCATGACCCGGCAGGGCTTGCTCAGGAAAGAGCCCAGCCCGGCCGACCGGCGGGCGGTGATCATCTCCATGACCGCGGCGGGAGCGCACCTGTGCTGCAATCTGAACGAGATGCTGGACCATCAGGCCGATCGGGTCATGCGCCGCATCCCGCCGGAGGAGCGGCCGAACGTTCTCCGCGCCCTCGCCTTGCTGGAGCGTGCCCTGCAGGAGGAGTTGGGCGGCCAACCGCTCCCCACCCCGGAGAGCGAAGCGGACTCGCCGTCATGCTGCGGCCGCGTTGCGCGCGGCCCTGCCAGCGAAGGGTAGCCCTCACTGGCCGCCGCCGCGTGGCCAGGCCCGGCGCCGGGCCGCTACCCCCGGAGGAGGCTGCGGAGAACGAATCCCACATTGGCCGGGCGCTCGGCCAGCCGGCGGACGAAGTAGCCGTACCAGTCCCTGCCGTACGGAATGTAGACCCGCATCGTGTAACCCCGGTCTCGCATCTGCCGCTGGAGCTGGGGCCGGATGCCGTAGAGCATCTGAAACTCGAAGCGGTCGCGGCCGATGCCCTTCCTCTCGATGAAGTCCAGCAGCTCCTCGATCAGGCGGTCGTCGTGGGTGGCGATGGCGGCGTAGTGGCCGCGCTCCAGGTGGCGCTGCACCAGCTCCCGGAAGTTGCGGTCCACGTCGGCCTTGCTGGGATAGGCCACCGACGGCGGCTCGTTGTAGGCGCCCTTGACGAAGCGGATATTGGGTTGCAGGTCGGCCAGCTCGTCCAGGTCGCGGGCGCTGCGGTAGAGATAGGCCTGGAGGACGACGCCCACCTGGCCGCTGTCATAGGTCTCCCGCAGGCGGCGGTACAGGCGCAGGGTCTTCTCCGTGTAGGGAGAGTCCTCCATCTCGATGCGGACGAACCGGCCCGCCGCCACGGCCCGGTCCAGGATGCGGCGGCAGTTGGCGTAGGCCAGTTCCTCGTCCACCTCGAGCCCCATCTGGCTGGGCTTGATGGAGACGTAGGCGTCGATGCCCCGTTCCTGCAGCGCATCGATCAGCCGCAGGTACTCCTCCACCGCCTCCGCCGCCGCCTCGGCCCGGGTCACGTGCTCACCCAGGAACTGCACGGCCAGCGGGAAGCCCTCGCCGTTGAGCCGCCGGGCCACATCCAGGGCGGAAGCCAGATCCTCGCCCGCCACGAACCGGGATGCACCGAGGCGCATGCCGTAACGGGTGACGAACCGGGTGACGGCCGGGTTGCCCGCCACCGCGAAGATCAACTGCCGGCTCCAGTGGGGTTCCGCCACGTCTCACGCCTCCACGAGTACAGGGTCACGCAACTCGCGCCGGGCTGGGCCGCCCTCGGCCGTGGCGGCTCTTTCCCGGCTGCCACCCCGATTGTACCGTTTCCCTGCCGTACGGTGTCGAAAGGGGGCACCCGCGCCCCACCCGGGCTGCGGCGCCGGTCCTACGGCGCCTCGGTCCCCCCGGCCAGGAGGACCTCCTCGATCAGGTGGGCGACGCCGTCTTCATCGTTGCTGCGGGTGACGAGGCGGGCACAGCGCCGGACGTCTTCGGAAGCGTTGGCCATGGCCACACCCAGGCCCGCGAAGCGTAGCATCTCCCGGTCGTTGTCGTTGTCGCCGACGGCCACCACCTCTTCGGGGGGCACGCCCAGCAGCGCCGCCAGGCGGGCCAGCCCGGACGCCTTCGACACGCCCGCCGGCAGGACGTCGAAGCTGCGGGCCGCGGAGTGGGTGACGTGGACGTACCCGCCCAGCCGGGCCAGCAGGGCCTGCTGTACGGGCCGCAGGTGCTCTTCCCGACCGATGGCGGAGATCTTGGCAGGAGCGCCCGGGGCGACGTCGATGTACCGGGGCAGCTCGGCCGGGGCCACGTGGCGGACGTGGGGCCGCATGGCCAGGTAGTGCCACAGCCCGCCCCGCCCCAGCGACCGCACCACCTGCCGCCAGGAGGGGCGGTAGGTGCTGGCCAGGTGGTCGGCGAAGTGCAGGACGACCGCTACCCCCGCGCCGGCCAGGAAGGCCGCCACCTCCCGGGCCAGGTCTCTGTCCATGGGGTGCGCGTGGAGTACGGAGGGCCGCCCTGCGGGACTGCCGGGGTCCACCACGAAGGCGCCGTCGCTGACCACCAGGGGCGAGCGAAGGCCCAGGGTACGGGCGATGAGGCGGGCCGAGGGGAACACCCGGCCGGTGGCCAG
>QGUQ01000412.1 GCA_003242195.1 Bacillota bacterium
CGTCTTGGCGGAGTTCCGCTCCCTGTCGACATGGATCGAGGCGGTGCCGCCCCTCCGCTGGCTGGACGGACTGGGGCGGCGCTAGGGCCCCCAGCCGACGAGAGGATCTTTTTGCCTTTGTGGCTAATTGTTTACGGCGGCTCGTGGACGGTCGTCGGTGCTGAAAGGGGTCGGAGAAAGGCGGGCAGCCCCGGTAGACCATCGGCGGCGCGACAGGCGCCGGCACCAATGGGAGGGCGGCCCGTATCCTTTTTGTGGGCATCCGGCCTGCCGGTTCGACCTGCCACGATGCCGCGCATCCGGCAGCCGGGCGGCCACCACCGGCAGTGGGAAAGGAGCGATACCGTTGGTCCTCCAGCGCATGGAAGGGCTGGGGCACGAGCAGGTCGTCTTCTGCCACGACAGGGACTCCGGGCTCAAGGCAATCATCGCCATTCACGATACCACCCTGGGCCCGGCCCTGGGCGGGTGCCGGATGTGGCCCTACCCGTCGGAGGAAGAAGCCATCGTCGACGCCTTGCGCCTGGCCCGGGGGATGACGTACAAGAACGCCGCCATGGGGTTGAACTTCGGCGGCGGCAAGAGCGTCATCATCGGCAACCCGCGCACGGACAAGTCGGAGGTGCTGTTCCGCGCCTTCGGCCAGTTCGTGGAGTCCCTGAGCGGCCGGTACATCACCGCCGAAGACGTGGGCACGACGGCCGAGGATATGGCCTTCATCGCCATGGAGACCTCCCATGTGGTCGGCCTGCCCGGCCGCAGCGGCGATCCCTCGCCAGCCACCGCCTTCGGGGTCTTCTGCGGGATCAAGGCGTGCCTGGCCGAGGTGCACGGTGACGAGACGTTACAGGGGCGCCGGGTCGCCATCCAGGGCCTGGGCCACGTGGGCCACCATCTGGCCCGCCTCCTGCGGGAGGCCGGGGCCGAGTTGGTGGTGACGGACATCGACCCGGAGCGGGCGGGGAGGGCGGCCCGGGAGTTCGGCGCCGAGGTGGTACCCCCCGAGGCCGTGTACGACGTGGAGTGCGACGTTTTCGCGCCCTGCGCCCTGGGAGCCATCCTCAACGACGACACGATCCCCCGCCTGCGCTGCCGGATCGTGGCGGGCTCCGCCAACAACCAGCTGGCGGAGCCGCGACATGCCGCGGAGCTGGAACGGCGGGGCATCCTCTACGCGCCCGACTACGTGATCAACGGCGGGGGTGTCATCAACGTAGCGGAAGAACGCGCACCCGGCGGCTACGACCGGGAGCGGGCCTTCGCCAAGGTGGCGACGATCTACGACAAGGTGCGTGCCGTGTTGCACATCGCCCGGAAGGAGGGCATCACCACCGCCGAGGCGGCGGACCGGCTGGCCGAGCGGCGCCTGGCCGAAATCGGCCGGCTACGACGGCTCCACCTCCCGGCCCGCTGAGGGCCCCGGCGGGTCGTCACCCAGCAGGTCGTCGCCCGGCAGGAGGAGGGCTGCGGGTGAGCGAGGAGCGCTCGACACCACCATCATCACCGTCCCGCGCGGCGGTCCGCCGGTCCGAGATCGAGGACCTGCTGTCGCGGCTGCCCGGCGTCCTCGCCGTGCGCCTCAGCGTCAACGACTGGGGCGCCATCGAGGCCGTCCATGTGCTGGCGACCATCGAGCGGGGCGCCAAGCAGATCGTCCGGGACATCGAGAGCGCCCTGCAGGCCCGTTTCGGCTTACGCCTGGACCACAAGAAGGTCAGCGTCGCCCAGGTCAGCGGTCTCGGGCCCTTGCGGGACCCGGTGCGGCCGGAACTCACCGGGTACGTGGTCCAGACGGAGGCGACCACTGGCGAGACGCGGGTGGAGGTGACCTTCGGCGATCCCCGGGACGAGTCGGCCCGCTGGACGGGCGCCGCCCGCGGCGGATCCCAACGCCGCCAGCAGGCCCGGACCGCCCTGGTGGCGGTTCTGGAAGCCCTGCGCCCCCTGCTGGTTCAGGAACGCGAACTGGAACTGGTGGACTGCGACCTGGTCCTGCTGGGCGAGCAGGAGATCCTGGTGGCCGTCTTCGCCCTCCCCTCCGGGCGGGGTGCCGAACCGCAGCTTTTCGCCGGAGCGGCGCCGGTGGGCGCGGCGGTGGTGGAGGCGGCCGTACGCGCCTTCCTCCAAGTGTACTATGAACTGGTGGAACTGCGCTGGCAGCGGGTCCGGCGCTCGCCGGCGTACCGCCTGTTGGAGCTGGGCCGGCGCCTGCAGCGGGGCCCCGGAGGGGATGCGGGTACCACGGGCGGGGCCCCGGCCGCGCCGGAGGCCTTGCGCGGGCCGGCAGGTCCGGTGGCCTCCGCCGGCGGGGCGGAGCGGCAAGCGGCTGCCGCCGCCGACTGGGAGGGTCGCGGGGAAGAACCGGGCCCCTGACGGCCTGCGCAGC
>QGUQ01000052.1 GCA_003242195.1 Bacillota bacterium
TGCATAGAGTTAGTGGGTATATTTTTTTTTTTTCAAAGCAGAGGGCGGATCACATATTCCAGTCGGGCTCGTGGGGTCTGGGATGGGTATAAGAGACCGGGGGAGTGCTGGCGGTGATGGCGGCGGGGAACGGCGGCCCCGGGCTGGAAACCGCGGTCCCGCTCCCGGACGATGTGGCGCTGGTGGTCGGTGCCTTCCTGCCCGGCCAGACGGCGGCGCTGCTGGGCGACCCGGCGGGCGAGCGCTTGTTGCCCTACAGCGCGGCGGGGCCGGCGAAGGACGGCACGCCGGCGCCGTCCCTCATCGCCCCCGGTCTTACCTACGCGCCGGTGCCTTCGTGGGAAGCGGCCGGGTGGCCGGGCGGGCTGGCGCCCGACGAAGGCACCAGCGTGGCCGTCCCTTACGTGGCGGGGACCGCCGCCGTGCTCCTGGAACTGGCGCGGCGGGAAGGCGCAGGGGCGGTGCGGCCGGTGGACGTGGCGGCCATCCTGCAGCGGACCGCCCGCCCTCTGGCGGGCGTGGCGGCGGTCGCCCAGGGCTATGGCGTGCCCGACGCCCAGGCCGCCTGGCGCCTCCTGGCGAGCGGTCCGGCGCCCGACCCCGGGTGGCTCATCCACTGGTTCGACCGAGGTTACCCGTATCGCGGGGTGTTCCTGCGCGGGCCCGAGCCGGGCGTGCTCTCCCTCGCCGTTCACCGGCTGCGGCCGGGCACGGTCCCGGGCACCTGGCGGGACGCGCCGCCGTGGGCGGAGTTCCCAGGGCCTCTACTCTACCCCGGTGGCGGGACGCTGGCCGTCCCGGTCCGGTACGACCTGCCCCCTGCACCGGGGTTGTACGACGGCCTCGTCCGGCTGGCGGGGGAGGACGGCTCGGCGCGCGGCTTCTTGCAGGTGTTCGTGCGCCCCCATCCCATCGGGGACGACGGGGTCGTCGAGGTGCGCCAGCGGGTGCGCCGCGGCTTCGTCCAGCGCGTGTTCGTTCAGGTGCCGCCTTACGTGACGCACCTCAGTCTCTCGGTTTCGGTCCCGGGGGAGGCGACCGTGGCCGGCGGGGCCCTCAGCGCCTACGTGTACGCGCCGGGAGGGCGACTGGTGCGGCGCAGCGGTGACGACACGGGCCGCCTGATCGGCGAGCCGGAGGCCCCGGCGTGGACGGTGCAGGTGCCGGCTCCGGCCCCGGGCATCTGGGAGATCGACGTGTTCTTCCACCCGGCGACGGCAGCGGCCCTGGAGCGGGAGGAACTGGACTTTCAGGTCACGGCCGTCGCGCGGGGCGTCCGCTGGGAACCCGAAGAAGTGGTCCTGGACGTTCCCGGCTCCGGCGGGCGGCGCCTCTTGCAGGCGGCCACCTTGACCGCTCTGGGACGGTCGCTGGAGGGCCGGGTGGCCGGCTTCGGCTTTGTGGGGGAGGCCGCTCCCGGCGGCCCGGCGGAAGAACGGGCCCGGGTGGAGGTGTCCCCGGGCGAGCCGCAGCCCTATCGCTTCGACGTGGAGGAGGGCACGGCGCTTCTGGAGGTAAGGGCGGGGCCGTCGCCGCGGGCGGGGCTGCGGCCCGCGCTCTACCTCTACCGCGTCGAGCAGGGGGCTGCCGTGGAGGTGGGCGAGCCCCAGGGCGAGGGTGTGGTGACGGTGGCGGCACCGGCCCCGGGCCGGTATTATGCCGTGGTGGAAGTGGAGCCGTCGGTCCCCACCGCCGGGCTGGGCAGCGGCACGGTGACGATCCCGCTGGCGGTGCGCCGCTACGCCGACCACGGCCAGGTCCGCATCCTGGCCGATCACGTGCGCCTGGCCGCCGGCCAGCGCAGCCGGATCGTGGCGACCTTGGACGTGCCGTCCGCCCCGGGGGCGCACCGCGGCTACCTGGTGGTCCTGGACGAGGAAGGCGGCGTCCTCAGCCCCTTGCCGGTGACGATCCGCCGCGGCGATCCTCCCGTGACGGTCACCGCCGTTCCCACGGCGGCGGGCCCGCTGGCCGCGGCGGGCATCACCGCCCGCGTCCGCGACGGAGCCGGGGGCGGCCCGCGGGAGGCCACACTGCTGGTCGGCGGGCGGGCGTATACCACCTTCCGCGGTGAGGTGACCCTTCCCTGGGACGGCCGCTCGGGGGAGCTGCGGGTGCGCGTCCTGACGCGCGAGGGGGAGACTGTGCATTCTTTACCCCTGCCGGGACGCGGGCCCGGTCCCGGACCGGAGACGCCGGGAGCGGGCGCAAGCGTGCCGGCGACGACAGCAGGGCCGGGTACGGGCACGGCCTCACCGGACGGGCAAACGCCGGGGGAAGCGCCACCGGCACGTGCCCTACCGGCGAAGGTGGTGGCGGAATGGCTCCGCTGGCGATGAGCACCGGCCCGGCGGGGAACTGCAGTCCTGGAAAGGGAGGGTGGAACCATGCGGTTGTTCCTCGATACGGCCGACGTGTCGGAGGTGCGCGAGGCGGTGGCCTGGGGCGTGGTGGACGGCGTCACCACCAATCCCACCCTCATGGCCAGGGCGGGGGGCGATCCGGAGGCGATCCTGCGAGAACTGGCGTCGCTGGTGGCGGGTCCCATCAGCGCCGAGGTCATCGCCACCGATGCGGACGGCATGGTGGAGGAAGGGCGGCGCCTGGCCGCCATCGCGGACAACATCGTGGTCAAGGTGCCCATCACGCCGGCGGGCCTGGAGGCGACCCACCGGCTGGCCCGGGAAGGGATCAAGGTGAACGTGACGCTGGTCTTCCAGCCGGGGCAAGCGTTGCTGGCGGCCCGGGCGGGCGCGGCCTTCGTCAGCCCCTTCGTCGGCCGGCTGGACGACATCGGCGAGGACGGGATCTCGCTGGTGGCCGATGTGGTCGAGATCTTCCGGGCTCAGGGAATCACGACCCAGGTGCTGGCGGCCAGCATCCGTCACCCGCAGCACGTCATCGAGGCGGCGCGGGTCGGTGCCGACATCGCCACCATGCCCTTCAAGGTATTGAAGCAGTTGGTGCAGCACCCGCTAACCGATGCCGGCTTGGAGCGGTTCCTGAAGGACTGGCAGGCGGCGCGTGGCCGGGTTTGACCGGCGCATGGCCGCCTGCTATACTTTTCACGCACCCCCGCGAATCCGTGCATCGCACGGGACGCGTGCGGACGCATAGCATGCTACCGCAGTCGCTATCCTTATGGTTGACCTCCTCCTCCCCCAGTCGGTACGCGCTGCACGCCAGTAGTTGTTCATGCCTGCCTAAGGGAAGGTGACCTCCTTGTCGGACACAACCAAATCGCGCGCCACGACGCGTACACGCTCGACGAGAACGCGGTCTAGCCGTGCGTCCGGGACGGGCAGCGCGGCGGCGCAGCCGGTGGCGGATGCTCAACCGCCAGCAAGCAACGAGGCGGCAGGGGTGACACAGGCTACCGAACCGGGTGACGGGGAGCGGATGGAGCCGGTTGCCGAGGCGCAACGGTCGACGACCAACGCGCGCCCCGACATCCGCGAGATGGAGCAGATGACCCTCAAGGAGCTCTACGCCCTGGCGCGGGAGCTGGAGATCCCCCATTACAGCTCCATGCGCAAGCAGGAGCTGATCTTCGAGATCGCCAAGGCCCGTACCGAAAAGGACGGGCTCCTCTGGGCGGAAGGGCTCCTGGACATCATGCCCGAAGGCTTCGGGTTCCTCCGTCCCGTCAACTACCTGCCCAGCAAGGAAGATATCTACGTCTCGCCGTCGCAGATCCGCCGTTTCGACCTGCGCCCGGGCGACATGGTGTCGGGGCAGGCACGGCCTCCCAAGGAGAACGAGCGGTACTTCGCCTTACTGCGGGTCGAGGCGGTCAACGGCGTCGATGCCGAGCAGGCGCGGGAGCGGCTGCACTTCGAGGGCCTGACGCCCATCTTCCCCAATGAGCGCCTCACCCTGGAGACCCCGGGCGGCAGCATCGCCCAGCGACTGATCGATCTGGTGGCACCCATCGGCAAGGGGCAGCGCGGGCTCATCGTCGCGCCGCCCAAGGCCGGCAAGACGGTGCTGCTCAAACAGATCGCCAACGGCATCGCCCACAATTATCCCGACGTCGTTCTCATGGTCGTCCTCATCGACGAGCGGCCGGAAGAAGTCACCGATATGGAGCGGTCGGTCCGCGGTGAGGTGCTGAGCTCCACCTTTGACCAGACCCCGGAGAATCACGTCAAGCTGGCCGACATGGTGCTCGAGCGGGCCAAGCGGCTGGTGGAGCACGGGCGGGATGTGGTCATCCTGCTGGACAGCCTCACCCGGCTGACCCGGGCCCACAACCTGGTGACCCCGCCCAGCGGGCGCACGCTCTCGGGTGGTCTCGACCCGGCTGCCTTCTACAAGCCCAAGCGGTTCTTCGGCGCGGCGCGGAACATCGAGGAGGGCGGCAGTCTCACCATCATCGCCACCGCCCTCATCGACACCGGCAGCAAGATGGATGACGTGATCTACGAGGAGTTCAAGGGCACGGGCAACATGGAGCTGCACCTGGACCGCCGCCTAGCGGAGCGCCGCATCTTCCCGGCCATCGACATCAAGCGCTCCGGTACCCGCCGCGAGGAGCTCCTGCTCTCCAAGGACGAGTTGGAGATCATGTGGACGCTGCGCAGGTCCATGGGCGACCGCGATCCTGCGGAGATCCTGGAGAAGTTCATCGACCGCCTGCGCAAGACCCGCTCCAACGCCGAGTTCATCGCCCAAGTCTTCCGGGAGAACCGCACCTACTGAACCGGCGGCGGCCGCCCGGGCGTCCGGAGCCGTCAAGGTGCCGGGGGCGGGAATAAGGCCACGGGGCGTTGCACCAGACTCCACCTCGTGCGTGCTGGCGTGCCGTGCGAGGTGATGGTGTTGGAGCGAGCACCCGTCCCGTCCCGGGGTACGGTCTGGCTGTCCCGGATCAACGCCCTCCTGGCCGCCGCCTGGCTGGGCATGGTGGCCGGGCACCTCTGGCCGGCGCCGCCCGAATCGCAGGCGCACCGGAGCGAGCCGGTGACCGCACCAGCGGCCGGGCCGGCCGAGGCGCGCCCCGGGGACGGCGCCCGGGAGGCGTGGGCCTGGCCCCTGGCCGTCGGGGGGCGCGTCACGTCGCCCTTCGGACCCCGGGATGGAGGCCTCCACCACGGCGTGGACCTGGCGGCCCCCCAGGGCACGCCCGTTCGCGCCGTCCTGGAAGGCATCGTACGCCGCGCGGGACCGCGCGGCCTCTACGGCCTGGCGGTGGAGATCGAGCATCCCTCCGGCTGGAGCGTGCTGTACGCCCATCTGTCGGAGATCGGCGTGTCGGCCGGCCAGCGCGTGGACAGGGGGGCGGTGATCGGAGCCGTCGGCGCCACCGGCAATGCCACGGGTCCGCACCTGCACCTGGAGGTCCGCCGCGGGGGCCGGTGGTACGATCCCCTCCGCTACCTCGACCGCCCCGCCGCCGGCGGTGACGGACACGCCACCGCGGGCGGGAAGCAGGTACCCCAGAGGGCCGACGCCTCGCCCGGGGATGGTGGCAGGGGCGGCCCATGACGGTGCCGCGGCGCGGTCCGTGCGGTCCCGCCGCGGCATGCTATAATGAGATGGTGTGCAAGCACGAACGGGTAGGACATCCCGGGAGCGGACGGCACAAGCGAGGTGCTCACCATTGAAGCCGGGCATTCATCCCGAGTACAAGCGCACGACGATTACCTGTGCCTGCGGCGCGGTGTATGAGGTGGGGTCCACGCGCGAGAACCTGCGGGTGGACGTGTGTGCCCAATGCCATCCCTTCTTCACGGGCACGCAGCGCATCGTCGACACCGGCGGGCGTGTGGACAGGTTCCGCCAGAAGTACGAGCGCTACTACAAGGACCGCCAGCAGGAGAAGGCCGGTGCCGCAGCCGACTCCTGACGACCGCGGCGGTAGCGCTGGCGGCCGCCGGGCCGGCAGGGGTGGTAGGATGAGAGCAGGGCGCTGGCTCTGCTCTCCTTGTATTTCCTGCGCTCCTTGCTAGCCTGGGGGACTTGCCGTGCGGTGGCGGTATTCGCAGGGGTTGACCGTTCCGTGCGGGAGGCGGGGTGGGATCGCCTTCCCAGGTACCGCTGCCGCCGGTGCCCGCACCCGGCTGGCGGCGGGCGGGGTGAGGAAGAGGGGTCCGTCCATGGACATGAAGAACCTGTTCGGCGGGCAGGCCGTGATCGAGGGCGTGATGATGCGGGGGGCGGGGCGGATGGCCATCGCCGTGCGCCGCGCCGACGGCACCATCGCCCTCCAGGTGAGCGCGTACCGGCCATGGACCGAGAAATCGCCGTGGCTGGGCTTGCCCGTGGTGCGCGGTGCCGTGGCCCTGGCGGACGCGCTGGTGACCGGCATCCGCGCCTTGAACTATTCCGCCCGCGTGGTGGAGGAAGATGGGGCAGCCGGCACCGGGACGGCCACGGGTGGCGACCGGACGGGCGCGGGCGAGGATCGTTGGCTTGCGCTGGTCAACGCGCTGGCCGTGGCCCTCGCGCTGGTGGTGTTCGTCCTGCTCCCCACGTGGCTGGCCGCCTGGCTGCCCGTAGCGGGCGACCTGGGGCGCAACATCGTCGAGGGCGGAGTGCGACTCCTCCTTCTCCTCGGCTACCTGCTGGCCATCGGGCGGATCCCCGACATCCGGCGGGTGTACCAGTACCACGGGGCGGAGCACAAGGCCATCCACGCCCTGGAGGCGGGCGCGCCGCTGACTCCTGCCGGCGCGCGTCCCTTCCCGCGGTTTCACCCCCGTTGCGGCACGGCCTTCCTCCTCTTCGTGGCCGTCCTGGCCGTGGCCGTCCACGCCCTGTTCGGGTGGCCGAGTTTCTGGTGGCGCACCGCCGTCCGGTTGGCCCTTGTGCCGGTGATCGCTGGTCTGGCCTTCGAGTGGATTCGCCTGGCCGGCCGGAGCCGCAGCCGTTGGGCGGCGGTGCTGGCGGCGCCCGGCCTGTGGTTGCAGCGGTTGACAACGGAGGAGCCGGGGGATGATCAGCTCGAGGTCGCCCTGGTGGCGTTGCGGGCCTGCCTGGGCGAGGCCGCGGGCGGCGGGCTGGCCGCCGCCCAGCAGGTCTCCGGTGCGGCGGGCGCGGCGGCGATGGCTGCGACGGCCGCGGCGGCACCGGTTGGAGTCGACGGCGGCGGGGTGAGGAGCGGTGCTTGAGCGGGGCCTGCAGGAGGCAGTGGCTGCGAGGGTGGCTCGCTTCGAGGCCATCGAGCGACAGCTGGCCGACCCGGCCGTGGCGTCCGATCCCCGCCGCTGGCAGCCCCTGGCCCAGGAGAGGGGCGAACTGGAGCCCCTGGTGACGGCCTATCGCCGCTGGCAGGCGGTCCTGGACGATCTGGAGGCCGCTCGGTCGCTGCTGCGGGAGAGCGACGACCCCGACGAGCGCGAATACCTGGCCGGCGAGGTGGAACGCCTGGACGCGGAACGGTCTCGTCTAGAGGGCGAGCTCCGCCGCCTGGTGCTGCCCCGGGACCCCCGGGACCAGCGCAACGTGATCATGGAGATCCGCGCGGGGACGGGCGGGGAGGAGGCGGCCCTGTTCGCGGCCGATCTCTTCCGCATGTACCAGCGCTACGCCGAGCGCCAGGGTTGGCGGACCGAGGTCATGTCCAGCACGGAGAGCGACCTCGGGGGGTTCAAGGAAGTGATCTTCTCCGTCACCGGCCGCGGCGCTTACAGCCGGCTGAAGCACGAGAGCGGCGTCCACCGCGTGCAGCGAGTGCCCGTCACCGAGTCGGGCGGCCGCATCCACACGTCCACGGCCACGGTGGCGGTCCTCCCGGAGGCCGAGGAGGTGGAGGTGGAGATCAACCCCGACGATCTGGAGATCGACACCTTCTCCGCCAGCGGCCCGGGCGGCCAGCACGTCAACAAGACCGAGTCGGCCGTGCGCATCACCCACAAGCCGACCGGGATCGTGGTCACCTGCCAGGACGAGCGTTCCCAGCACAAGAACCGCGCCCGTGCCCTGAAGATCTTGCGGGCGCGGCTCCTGGACTACTATGTTCGCCGGCAGCAGCAGGAGCTGTCCGAGCAGCGGCGCGTGCAAGTGGGTACCGGCGAGCGGAGCGAGAAGATCCGCACCTACAACTTCCGCGAGAACCGCGTGACCGATCACCGCATCGGGCTGACCCTCTACCGGCTCGACGAGATCATGGACGGGGATCTGGACGAGCTGATCGACGCCCTAGCCGCGCGCGAGGAAGCGGCGCGAATGGGCGAGGCGGTGAGTTGACGTGGACGCGGGCAAGGCGAGCCCCGTCGAGGCCACGGCGGAGGGCGCGTGTCTGCCGGTGAGCCGGCCGGAGCGGGCCGGGGCAGCGCTGCGCTGGGGCCGGGCGTACCTGGAGGCGTGCGGGGTGGAACCGGACGAAGCCAGGGCCTCGGCGCGCCTGTTGCTGGCCCGGGCCCTGGAGGTCCCGGGCCACACCGTGGTGGCGGAGCCGGAGCGGCCCGTGTCTGCCCAGGCATGGTCCCGTTACGTCCAGCTCATCCTCCGGCGGGGACGGCGGGAACCCGTCGCCTATCTCCTGGGAAGTACCGAGTTTTACGGCCGCTCCTTCCGCGTCACGCCGGCCACCCTGATCCCCCGCCCCGAGACCGAGCTCCTGGTGGACGTGGCACTGGCCCAGTTGGGAGACGAGTCGTGCGTCGTGGCGGATCTGGGTACCGGGTCCGGTGCCATCGCCGTCACCCTGGCGCTGGAGCGCCCCCGGTGGACCGTCCTGGCCACCGACTGCTCGCCGGCCGCGCTCAAGGTGGCCCGCGAGAACGCGGGCCGGTACGGCGTGACGAGCAGGATTCGCTGGTACACCGGCGACTGGTGCGAGCCCCTGCTGGCGGCGGGGTGGGGCGGCCGGCTGGCGGCCGTGATCAGCAACCCGCCCTACGTGGCGGCCACCGAGCTGCCCACCCTGGCGGAGGAGATCCGCCGCTACGAGCCCCACGTGGCCCTGACGCCCGGCCTGACGGGGTTGGAGGCTTACCAGCGGCTGGTCCCGGGCGCGGCGCGGCTGCTGGCTCCGGGGGGGTACCTGCTGCTGGAGGTGGGCCACGGGCAGGCCGATGATGTCACGGACTTGCTGCGCCGCCACGGATTCCGGGATTGCCGGGTGTGGAAGGACCTGGCGAGCATCCCCCGGGTGGTGGGCGGCGGGGGGGAGCCGGGACCGGCTGGCGCCCCCAGTGGTGGAAGCTGACCCGTGACCCCGGCTCCGACCCTAGCCAGCG
>QGUQ01000413.1 GCA_003242195.1 Bacillota bacterium
CCCAAGTAACCAATGGTCCGACCGGTTCAAAAAGGGCCCCCGGGCAATCAGTGCCGCGGTGGCGATTCCTAGCCCGTCCTCCACCTGGATAGGGCGCCCGAGGGAGGCGCCGACCATGGGTCACGCCACGACGGCCATGACCCACATGCAACATCCCTTCGCGATCCGGACGGCGAAGCGTGCAACTCGTGCCATCCGCGGCGCGTTTCCTTCCGTCGGTGGCCATTCGACCTGCGAGGGCGGCGATCTCCAGCACTATTTCCCACCGCGGATTTCTGCGGAGCGCCATCTAGCTAATGGAGTTGCACCTCGCCGGACTGTGCCCAGCAGTCCCGGATGCCGGCCCATTCCCGTTTTCTCTTCGACGGCTTCCGTGCTGTCTGAGCGTAGGCCGCCTGCATCTCTCAGGCCGAGGTCCAGGGCTACGTCTTGAAGCACGCGTGCGGACATCTCTCGCGGAGCAAGGCGACGAAACGATCCCGGTCCGCCGGCGAAATGAGAATCACGTCACCGTTATCCAGTGTGATGGCCAGACGGCGCAAGGAGAGC
Organism: Bacillota bacterium; assembly: GCA_003242195.1. GTDB lineage: Bacteria > Bacillota > Sulfobacillia > Thermaerobacterales > Thermaerobacteraceae > ZC4RG37. The sequence goes on from QGUQ01000413.1 coordinate 550, forward strand.
GCCGGCGCATTGATGGGGTTGAAGGTTGGCCGCACACATCGGATGGAGGAAAGCGCTACATCCCACTCCAGCGGACCCGCCTTGATGAAGAGCCGGGTTTCCGTGACGCGGTACCCGGTCCTGAACCACATCCACGGAATCAACAAGAGATACACACTCAGCCCTATCAGCATGGGTAACCAGGGCCCACCCGTGAAGACGACATATGGCAGCGCCAGGATGGGCGACCATAAGAGGAGGCCCAGCAATCGGCTCTTCTCCGACGGGAAGTAGATGTCCGCTTCGTCCAACCCACTCACCGCCGCCCCGGAGGTTGCCGGCATTGTAGCCCCCTTCTACGTCCCGTTGGATGTTCCTTTTCCTTCCACATTCGGCGTGCCTACCCCGAGTGCGTGCAAGTCTGCCTTGAGTGCCCGCCAGGCCCAAGTTCTAGGCGTGTCCCCCCGGCCATACCCTGGGTCACGGGAGGGGGAGCATGCGCAAACTTCATCGCGTGGGACCACCCGTGGCTGGGTGGGCAGAGCCGGAGAAGAGCGGTGCGTCCGAAGAGAGCGGTGCGGCGGCAGGATGCCTGGTGGGAAGAGGGCTGATCTCAGGCACCGCCCGCCCCCCGGGCCGGCAGCCGGTGGCCCGCTCCCGGCACGGCCGGTGGCCGGCCGGGCTGGCCGGGAGGGCATTGGTGCTGGCCCTGGCCTTCCTCCTGGCCACGGCCGTCCTGGGCGGCTGCGCGGCGCCCGGTTCGTCCGAGGTGGGAGGCGGCAGCGAGCAGGCCCTCAACGACAACATCGGCTCGGAACCGCCGACCCTCGACCCGGCGCTGATGACCGACCTGACCAGCTTCCAGATCGCCAACTCGGTCCTGGAGGGGTTGACGCGCGTCGGTCCCAATGGCGTGGAGCCGGGCATGGCCGAGCGCTGGGACATCAGCGACGACCAGCTCACCTACACCTTCCACCTGCGGGACGCGGTGTGGCAGAACGGGGACCCGGTGACGGCCCACGACTTCGTCTACGCGTGGCTGCGCGTCCTCAACCCGGAGACGGCCGCGCCCTACGCCTACCAGCTCTACTACATCAAGAACGCCGAGGCGTTTAACGCCGGGGAGTTGAAGGACCCCGGCCAGGTCGGGCTCCAGGCGCTGGACGACAAGACCCTGCGGATCACCCTCGAGACGCCCACACCCTACTTCCTGAGCCTGACGGCCTTCCCCACGCTGATGCCCGTGCACAAGGCCACCGTCGAGTCCAACCCCAACTGGGCGGGGGAGGCGGCCACCTACATCGGCAACGGGCCCTTCAAGATGACCGAGTGGGTCCACGATAGCCACATCGACCTGGTCAAGAGCGACACCTATTGGGACAACGACAAGGTGCGCCTCCAGCGCATGCACATCGTCATGGTCAACGAGGGGAGCACCGCCGAGACCATGTACGCCAACGGCGAGCTGGACTCCAACGGCAACCTGAACCCGCAGGACATACCGCAGCTCCTGGCCAGCGGCGAGGCGAAGAGATCACCGATGGTCAGCGTGACCTCCGTCTACTTCAACACCCGGAAGAAGCCCTTTGACGACCCGCGGGTGCGCAAAGCCTTCGCCCTGGCGCTGGACCGGAAGGCCATCGTCGAGCAGGTGCTGCGCGGCGGGCAGCGGCCGGCCCTGGCCTTCGTCCCCTTCGGCATCCCCAACCCGGTGACGGGCAAGGACTTCCGGGAGGAAGGGGGCGAGTACTTCCGCGACGCCGACGTGGAGACCGCCCGGCGGCTGCTGGCCGAGGCCGGCTACCCGGAGGGGCGGGGTTTCCCCAAGGTCACCTACCTCTACAA
>QGUQ01000414.1 GCA_003242195.1 Bacillota bacterium
GCTCTATGCGGTGGGAGGGTATAACGGCAACTACCTCGCCACCAACCAAGAGTACGATCCCGCGACCAACACGTGGACAGCCCGCGCCTCGATGCCAACGGCGCGGGGCTATCTCGCCGCAGGCGTGATTAACGGCAAGCTTTATGCGGTTGGTGGATACAACGGTATCTCCCTTGCCACAAATCAGGAGTACAATCCGCAGACCAACACTTGGTCTACTCGCGCCCCGATGCCCACGGCGCGGGAAAGTCTCGCCGCAGGCGTGATTAACGGCAAGCTCTACGCAGTTGGTGGTTTGCCAGGACCACTCTCTACCAACGAAGAGTACGATCCCGCGACCAACACGTGGACAACCCGCGTCTCGATGCCAACGGTGCGGAGCGGGCTCGCCGCAGGCGTCATCAACGGCAAGCTCTATGCGATTGGGGGTTCGCGTCCGTCAGGCACCCTCTCCACCAACGAGGAATACGAGCCTCTCCACATCGAGGGCTTGGACGTGTTACTTGCATATCTTGCCGCCACATAAGGAGGCGATTGTGATGCTAGACCCCATCGACCTTCTGAAAGAGGCCCGCGAACTGGGCTCCACCTGCACCCTGGCCGATGTAGAAGCCGCGCTGTCGCAGATCGACTATGAGCCCTTGCGGGCGCAGGAGCGGCAGAGGTATGAGATCCGACTTTGGGACAAGGTGTCGCCGATCAATGGCGTGGCGCCCGAGCAGATCCTGGAGCGAGTGCCGAAGCATCCTGACGGGAGCTACGGCGAAGTGTACCTCATCTACATCAACGGCAACCTGGTGTATCTGCAACCGCACGACCCGCGCCAGGCTGGGTTGGTTCCGATGGACGCCGCACTGGCCCAGCAGAGGGCACAGGAGATCGTTGACCAGCTTGTCGAGCAGGCCGTGGACCAGCAGGTGCGGCGCGAGGTGCTGCGGCAGCTTTTGAGTTGACTCGGCGACTCCGATAGCAATGCTTTTCCTACCCCGCGAAACCGGCGGGGTTTTGTGTTTCGAGGGGGCGGTCGGCGTGGAGCAGCAGAGCATCCCGCCCTGGGCTCAGGAGATCCGGGAGCGGCTGGCCCGGATCGAGGAACGGCTGGACAACTTCCACGACGTTCGCAAGGCCGCGTTCGGCGCCAAGGAGACAGCCGAGGACGCCATGGAGGTGGTGAAAGAGCTGCAGGCTGACCGTAACAAGTTCTTCTGGGCCATCGTCGGCACCTGGATCGCGGCGGCAGCAGACTTCCTGTTCCGCCGCCAAGGGGGCTAGCCGTTGCGGTACGTCGAGGCTAACCTACCGGAGACTCTATCCTACGTGGACCTCTGGTGCGTCAGCGACATCCACCGGGGCCACCGGCTCCACGACGAAAAGGCATGGCATGCGTTGCTGGACCGCATCCGCGAGGACCCGCATGCCTACATGGTCTTGAACGGGGACCTCGTGGAGGCGGCGCTTCGCTCGTCCAAGTACGGCGATGTCTACAGGAGCATGCCGCCGGGGGATGAGAGGCGGATTCTCGTCCGAGAGTTGGAGCCAGTGCGCGACAAGATCCTGTGCATAACCAGCGGCAACCACGAACTGCGACATCGTGACAGCGACGAAAACCCTGCCGCACTCATCGCGGAGCGGCTTGGCCTGGAGGACCGCTACCACCCGGACGGCGTGTTGCTGGAGGTGAGCTTTGGCAGAAAGCACGGGACGAAAGGTGTTCCAACCAGCTTCCTATTCTATGTCACTCATGGGCGGGGGATGGGGCGGCTGCCGGGCGGCAACCTGAACAGAATCTTCGAGCTGCCCCGCGTGGTTCAGGCCGTGGACGGCTACATTATGGGCCACGTGCACAAGCCCATCATCTTCGTGTCGCGTACCAACATCCCTGACCCCCGTAACAAGACGTGCTCGCCACGGCTGCAGCTCTACGCCATTGCTGGCTCGTTCCTCGAATGGGGTGACTACGCGGAACAGAACATGCTGGCACCTACCGTCACCGCCTTCCCGGTGGCGCGGCTGTTCCAGAAAGAGAAATGGCATCCCTGCAAGCTGATGGGGACCATGATGGGTCACATCTACAGCGACGGCCGCAAGGCCGTCGTCGTGTTAACGGAGGTGCCTAACCATGGACTTGACGGTGTACGAGGTGGCGCTAGTTCCGGTGATCGTCGGCGTGGTGGAGTTGGTGAAGCGGATCGGGCTGCCAGCTAAGCTGGCGCCGGTCGTGGCCCTGGTGCTTGGGCTGGCCGCCGGCATTGTCTATGTGGCCCCTGGTGACCTGCGCCAGGGCGTCCTGATGGGCATCGTGCTCGCCCTGAGCGCCATGGGTCTCTACTCCGGCGGCAAGTCCACTGCCGAGTCCATCCGCGAGGCTGG
>QGUQ01000053.1 GCA_003242195.1 Bacillota bacterium
CGGGGTGGACGCCGCCGATGGCGAGGACGGGGATCCCGGCGGCCCGGACGACCCGGGCCAGGGCCTCGACCCCCGCGGCCGGGCGGCCGGGGTGGGAGCGGGTGGGGAAGACGCTCCCAAAGGTGACATAGTCCGCTCCCTCACGGGCCGCGGCCACGGCCTCCTCCACGGAATGCACGGAGGCCCCCACCAGCAGGCCCGGTGGGACGAGGCGCCGGGCCTCCCCCACGGGGAGGCTCTTCTTGGCTAGGTGCACCCCGTCGCAGCCCGCGGCCAGGGCCACGTCCACCCGGTCGTTGACGAGGAGACCGGCTTCCCGCTCCTGGCAGAGGGGCTGCAACCGGCGGGCCAGGGCGAAGAGCTCACCCGCGGCCGCCGACTTGTCCCGCAACTGCACCCAGTCCACTCCGCCCGCCAGGGCTGCCGCCACGGCAGGTACGAGGTCGGGTGCGGTACCCCGGTCCGTGATCAAGTGCAAGACCGCCCGCGCCAACGTTCCCCCTCCCATAAGCCTCGGGTGCGGCGGGCACCGCCCGTGGTGCGGCGGTGCCGCCGGCGCCCTTGGAAAGCAAGCGCCCGGCCCCTCGGGGCCGGGCGGCAGCCCAATCCGCTACCGCGAGCCGCGGCCTCGGTTTCGTGCCAGCGCGACGCCGGCGGCATGTGGGCTGCTGTCTTACCCCCTTTCTTACTTCGCCTGGGGGCGCGTTCCTTGTTCGCCCGCGGTCGACCGACTTCACTCGCCTTCTCTCGCTGGCCTGGAGAAACCAGGAAATGGGCGGGCGACGATGAATAGAATCCTCTCAAAACATCCTCCCGATGAGCGAAAAGGGGGATGGCCGTGCACGGGGTGTCGCTCCTTACCGCGAACCGGCCCGACACGGACGGGACCGCCCATCCGTCGGCGGCCGGGACCGGGCGGGCCGGGGAAGAGCCGCAAGGGGCCGCTCGCCAGGAGTTTCTGCGGCGCTTGGGAGAGATCTACCCGGCGGGAGCCATCCACACGGATCCCGCCCAGCTGTCCACCTACGAGTGCGACGGGCTGACCGTCTTCCGCGCCCGGCCGCTGGCGGTCGTCCTGCCGCGGGAGCCGGAGCAGGTGGCGGCCACGCTCCGCCTTTGCACCGAATATGGCGTGCCCTTCGTCGCCCGGGGCAGCGGGACCAGCCTGTCCGGCGGTTCGGTGCCCGTGCCGGGCGGGATCGTGATTGCCCTCAACCGGATGAACCGGATCCTCTCCATCGACCCCGACAACCGGCTGGCGGTGGTGCAGCCCGGGGTGATCAACGCCGCCGTCAGCCGGGCGGCGTCACGCTACGGCCTCTATTACGCGCCGGACCCCTCCAGCCAGGTGATTTGCACCATCGGCGGCAACGTGGCCTTCAACTCGGGGGGCGCCCACTGCCTGAAGTACGGCATGACCGCCAATCACGTGCTGGGGATGAAGGTGGTGCTACCGGACGGGGAACTGGTGGAGCTGGGCGGTGACAGCCTGGACGTGGCCGGCCCCGACCTGCCGGGCCTGTTCGTCGGGGCGGAGGGCCAGTTCGGCGTCGTCGTGGAGGTCACCCTGCGGCTGCTCCCCCGGCCGGAGGAGGTCCGGACCCTGCTGGCCGCCTACGATCGCCTGGACCAGGCGGGGGAAGCCGTCAGCGCCATCGTGGCCGCGGGAATCCTCCCGGCGGCCATGGAGATCATGGACCGCCTGGCCATCGACGCAGCGGAGGCGGCCGTGGGCGCGGGGTATCCCCGGGATGCCGGGGCCGTGCTCATCGTCGAGCTGGACGGGCCCAGGGACGAGGTTCAGGCCGACTTCGAGCGCCTGCTGGCGGTGGTCCGGGGCTCAGGCCCGCTGGAGGTCCGTCTGGCCCGGGACGACGGCGAGCGCCTGCGCCTCTGGAAGGGTCGCAAGAGCGCCTTCTCTGCCGTGGGCCACATCAGCCTGGGTTACCTCGTCCAGGACGGCGTGGTCCCCCGCACCCGCCTGGGCGAGGCGCTGGCCCGGATCGAGAGGCTGGCGGCGGAGCACGGCTTCCGGGTGGCCAACGTGTTCCACGCTGGCGACGGCAACCTGCACCCCCTGATCCTGTTCGACGACCGCGCGCCCGACACCGTGGAGCGGGCCGAGCGGCTGGCCGCGGCCATCATCGACATGTGCATCGAGCTGGGCGGCTCCATCACGGGCGAGCACGGGGTGGGCCTGGAAAAGAGGCGCTTCCTGGCCCGGATGTTCGATGGCGACAGCCTGGCCGTCATGCGGGCGTTGCGGCGGGCCTTCGACCCGCGGGAACTGGCGAACCCCGGCAAGATGTTCCCCGACTGACCGTCCCGGGGGCCGGTTGCGGCCGGACCGGGCCCGTAGCCAGTGGCACCGCTGTGGGAAGCGGCGGAGAAGCGGGTGGGAGGGGTTCATGGGAGCCATGAGCGGAGGGATGCGGGAGCGGGTGGTGCGCCCGTCGTCCACCGAGGAGGTGCAGCAGGCCGTCCGCGAGGTTCCCCGGCTCATCCCCCGGGGCGGCGGCACCAAGTGGGGAACGGCGGGCCTGCCCGAAGAAGACGACCTGGTCGTGCTGGACACCACAGGCCTGACCGGCATCGTCGAGTACGATCCCGCCGAGTTCACGGTGACCGCCCGGGCGGGCACCCGGCTGGCGGACTTGGAGCGCCTGCTGGCGGACCACGATCAGTACCTGCCCTTCGACCCCCTGCTGGTCGACGCCGGTGCCACCCTGGGGGGCACGGTCGCCACCGGGGTCTCGGGCGCCTGCCGCCTACGGTTCGGGGGCGTGCGGGACTTCGTGCTGGGCCTTACCTTCGTGGACGGCAACGGCCGGGTCGCCAGGGGAGGAGGCCGGGTGGTGAAGAACGCCGCCGGCTACGACTTGCCCAAGCTCTTCTGCGGCAGCCAGGGCCGGTTCGGCGTCATCACCGAGCTGACCCTCAAGGTTTTCCCGCGCCCGCAGGCCTTCGGAACCATCTGCTTCCCCTTCGACGGGGTGGGGGAGGCGGCCGCCGCCGTGCGGTCCCTCTTCCGCTCGCCCTTGGAACCCCACGCTCTGGAGCTGGCCGGACCCGGGGTCGACGGCCCCCACTATACCCTGTTCGTCCGGATCGGCGGGCCGGCGGCGTCGCTGGCCGCCTGGCTCGATCGGGTGGAGGGCGTCGTCGGCCGGCGCGGCCGGCGCTTACCTGCGGGCAGCGAGGAAGAAGCCACCCTCTGGCGCCGCTTCCGGGAGCTGGAGTGGGCCGCGGGCGGGGTGGCGCTGCTGCGGCTCTATGCCCGGCCCACCTCCATCGAGGTCCTGGACCGGTTGCTGGCTCGGTACGAAGCCATGCGCGTCTTCAGCCAGGCCGGCAGCGCCGCCTGGGCCCTTTTCCCCGACGAGCCGGACTGGGAGTCCTTGGCCGCCGCCCTGGCCGCGGCGGGCGCCAGCGCTCTCTGCTGGCGTGGCGGGCCCCCCGGCATCACCCACCTGGTGCCGCCGGCGGGGGTCCGGATCGCCCGGGCGGTGAAAGGGGTGTTCGACCCCGAAGGGCGATTCCCGCCCTTGGGCTGGAAGGGGCCGGCGTGACCGGCGCGCCCCCGGGTTGGGCAAGGCGCGGCCTGACGGGGCGCCGCGTCCGACGTGGGGAGAGACGGTCTGGACAGGCGCGATGCGCAAGGCAGGTGAGAACGAGACCATGCAGCACCGAATTCCGGTGGAGGAACTGGGCCCGGCGGGACCGGGGATGGCCGCGGCCATCGAGGCCTGCGTCCACTGCGGGTTCTGCCTGGGCACGTGTCCCACGTACCTCGTCCTGGGAGAGGAGATGGACTCACCCCGCGGGCGGATCTACCTGATGAAGCAGGTCTTGGAGGGCGAGCTGCCCCTGTCGGGCGCCGTCGCCGAGCACCTGGACCGCTGTCTCGGCTGCCTGGCCTGCGTGACCGCCTGTCCCTCGGGCGTGCGTTACGGGGAACTGCTGACCCCCATCCGGGCCAGGCGGGAGCGGGAAGCCCCGCGACCGGCCCTGGCTCGCTGGGTACGGGCGGCCCTGCTGGCGACCCTGCCCTACCCGCGGCGCTTCCGCCTGGCCGCCCGGCTGGGGGCCATCGCCCGCCGGCTGCCGGTGCCTCGGTGGGTGCCACTGCCCCTGCGGGCCATGCTGGAGCTGGTGCCGGAGAGCCTGCCGCCGGCTCGACCACTGCCGGCGCACATCCCCGCCCAGGGCCGGCGAAGGGCCCGGGTGGCGTTGCTCACCGGGTGCGTTCAGCAGGTGCTGAGGCCGGAGATCAATCACGCCACCGCCCGGGTGCTGGCCGCCAACGGGGTGGAGGTGCTGGTGCCTCCTGGCCAGGGGTGTTGCGGGGCGCTGGCCTTGCACGCTGGCGCCGAAGAGCAGGCCCGGGACCAGGCTGCCCGCACGCTCGAGGCGTTCGCCTCCCTGGACGTGGACGCCATCGTGGTCAACGCCGCCGGCTGCGGATCCGCCATGAAGGAATACCATCACGTCTTTGCCGGCTCGCCCCATGAGAAGAGGGCCCGCGCCCTGGCGGACCGGGTGCGGGATGTCAGCGAGTTCCTGGCCGAGCTGGGGCCGCTGCCGCCGGGTCCCCTGTCCCGGCCGGCGCGGGTCGCCTACCACGACGCCTGCCACCTGGCCCACGGGCAGGGCGTGCGCGAGGCCCCGCGGCATCTCCTCGGTGCCATCCCCAACGTGGACCTGGTCGAACTGGACGAACCGGACCTCTGTTGCGGCTCGGCGGGCATCTACAACATCGAGCAGCCCGAGGTGGCCCGGCAGCTGCAGGAGAGGAAGGTTGAGAGCATCCTGGCCAGCGGTGCGTCCATCGTGGCGACCGGCAACATCGGCTGTCTGGTGCAGGTCGCCGCCGGGCTCAGGCGGCGCGGGGCGCCGGTCCGGGTGATGCACACGATGGAGCTGCTGGCCGAGGCCTACGCGACCGGGGCGGCGCGGGCGGCGGGCTGAGCGAGGCGCTGGCGGGATCGCCGGGTCGATCGCGGAGGTGAAGGGGTGTGGGCTCCTACGGACCGGCCACGTGGATCGGCGAGCTGCGGCGGCTGCTGGGAGACGACCGCAAGGTGAGCACGGGCACCGCCATGCGGGAGAACCACAGCCATGACTTCAGCTATCACGCTCCGCGGCTGCCCGATGCCGTGGTCTTCCCGGAAAGCACGGAAGAGGTCAGTGCCGTCCTGCGCTTCGCCAACCAGCGGCGGATCCCGGTGGTTCCCTTCGGCGCCGGAAGCAGTCTGGAGGGGCACGTGGTGCCGGTGGCCGGCGGCATCAGCCTGGACCTCACCCGCATGGATCAGATCGTGGAGGTCCGGCCGGACGACTTCCTCGTTCGCGTACAGGCGGGCGTCACCCGCTCGCGCCTGAACCGGCGGCTTGCCCAGGAGGGCCTGTTCTTCCCGGTGGATCCGGGTGCCGACGCCACCATCGGCGGCATGGTGGCCACCAACGCCAGCGGCACCAACGCGGTCCGTTACGGGGCGATGAAACACCAGGTGCTGGGTCTGGAAGTGGTGCTGGCGGACGGGCGCATCATCCGGACCGGGAGCCGGGCCGTCAAGACATCTGCCGGTTACAACCTCACCGGCCTGTTCGTCGGTTCCGAGGGAACCCTGGGCGTCATCACCGAGGCCACGCTGCGGGTGTACCCGATGCCCGAGCACGTGGTGGCGGCGCGGGCGGCCTTCCCGACGGTGGAGGCGGCGGCCCGCGTGGCCGTCGGACTGATCCGCGCCGGGGTGCCGGTGGCCCGCGTGGAGTTGGTGGATGAGGCCACCATCCGGGCGGTGAACGCCTACAAGAAGACCGCCTACCCGGAGCGGCCCACGCTCTTTCTGGAGTTCAGCGGTGACGAGGCCTCCGTCCGGGCCGAGGTGGCCTTCGCCCGCGACCTTGCCGCCCTGGAGGAGTGCCTCGGCTTCGAGTACGAGAGCGATCCGGCGGCTCGGGAGAAGCTCTGGGAGGCCCGGCACCACGCGGCACTGGCCATCGCCGCGGCGGCCCCCGGCAAGAAGATGATGGTCACCGACGTCTGCGTGCCCCTCTCCCACCTGCCCGACGCCATCCGCCACGCCCGCCGCACGGCGGAAGAACACGGCATCTACGCCGCCATCCTGGGCCACGTGGGGGACGGCAACTACCACGCTGCCTTCATGGTGGATCCCTGCGATCCCGAGGACGTCGCCCGGGCGGAGCGGGTCAATGCCGCCATCGTGCAGTACGCCCTGGCCCGGGGTGGCACGTGCACCGGCGAGCACGGGGTCGGGGTGGGTAAGAAGCGCTACCTGGCCGCCGAGCACGGCGGCGCCCTCGAGCTGATGCGGGCCATCAAGGGCGTCCTGGATCCCAACGGCATCCTCAATCCCGGCAAGGTCGTCGATCCGTTTCCTGCCGGGCCGTAACGGGGGACGGGCACCTCCGGCAGGGCTTGGCCGGTCCCTCGTTACGGCCGGGCAGGAACGGTCCCGTCGAGGCGCCCGCGTGCCCGAAGGAACAGCGGACCTGCGGGAGCCGGGGCCGGACCCGGCGGGAAGGGGGGAGGCACCAGGGGGCGGAGCCGGGAGATGGTGTGTCCGCCGGGAGCCGCGGCTGGGAGACCTCGTCACCCGCGGGAGGGGTGTGCAATGGGGAAGACAGGGGTCCGGACGGTCCCCATGGGGCTGGGACCGGCCATGGAAGTGGGTGAGCTGCCGGCGCCACCTCCTTTCAGCTTCGGTAACTTCGTCCGCATGATCGGCGTCGGCGCCATCCTGATCAGCATCTCCATCGGCAGCGGCGAATGGCTGCTGGGGCCGCGGGCCGTGATCCAGTACGGGCCGGCCCTTCTCTGGATCGTCACCGTCGCCACCGTCATGCAGACGGTGTTCAACCTGGAATGCCAGCGGTACACCCTGGCCACCGGCGAGCCCATCCTGCCGGGGCTCATGCGCCTGTGGCCCGGGCCCCTCTTCTGGGGGCCTGTGTGGTTCCTGATCTGCATCCTCTCGGTGTCGCCCGGTTGGGCCGCTTCCTCCGCGACGGCGCTGGCGGCCTTGAAGCTGGGCCAGCTTCCCAACGACGCGGTGCCGGCGGATAAGCAACTGGTGCTCATGCTGGGAATCCTGGCCATGATTCTCGTCATGGCGGTGGTGGCCTTCGGTAGCCGAGTCGAGCGGACCCTGACCCAGGTGTCGACCTTCGCCATCGTCTTCATCTTCGGGAGCCTGATCGTCCTCGACCTGTGGCTGGTCCCCTTCGAGTGGTGGGGGAAGGTGGCCGCCGGATTCTTTAGCTTCGGCTTCCTCCCCAAGGCCGGAGATGGCGGCAGCATCAACTGGACGCTGATCAGCGGCTTTGCCGCTTACGCCGCCACCGGTGGCGTTCTCAACATGGCCGCGTCCAACTGGATGCGGGACCGCGGCTGGGGCATGGGCGGCCAGGTCGGGTACATCCCGGCGCTGATCGGCGGCCGCAGGGTGGAGGTGTCGGAGACTGGCAAGATCTTCGACATCACCCCGGAGAGCCTTGGGCGCTTCCGCGAGTGGCTCAGGTACGTGCGCTGGGAACAGTGGACCCTGTACCTTGGGGGCTGCCTGGTGGGCATGTACCTGTGCGTGCTCCTGGCGGTCGGGCTCATCGCTCCAGGAACGGAGCTCAAGGGTCAGTATGACGTGGCGGCCATCCAGGCCCAAGCGGTGGCCGAGCGGCTGGGCACCTTCGGCTGGGTCTGGGTGCTGCTCATCGGCTTTTGGGTTCTGTGGGGGACGCAGCTCAACGCGACCGATGCCGTCGTCCGCCACCTGACCGACTTGTTGTGGAGCCTGGGTCCCGGGGTGCGCAGGGTAGCCCGGCACGACATCCGGAGAATCTACTACTTCATCCTCCTCCTGGTCACCCTCTGGCTGGCGTTTCTGTTCATCAAGGGCACCCCGCTGGGCATGGTCCTGCTGGTGGCCAACATGGCGGGCGTGGCCTTCGTGGTCGGCGGCCTGTCGGTGGCCTGGCTGAACAGCAAGCTGCTGCCGCCGGAATTGCGACCTGGCTGGCTAACCCGCCTCATCCTCGTGGCCATGTCGCTGTTCTATGCCTTCTTCGTCTACCAGGCGGCCGTGGCCCAGTTCGGCCAGTAGCCCCGTTCCGGCCGGGGCCCAGGCCTTGCCCGCCCCGCGCCCGGATCCCGGGAGGAGTTGGCGATGAAAGGTGGCCGGGGGGCGGCAAGTGGCCGCTCCCCGGCTCTTCTCCTGGTGGCGTGTGTGGCGGGCGCCTGGCCTTCAGGGGCGGACGGGGATGCAGAGCTGCTGGCCCGGGAAGATCAGGTTCGGATTGGCGACCTGCGGGTTCGCGTTGATCAAGGCCTGGAGGCTGATCCCGAACCGCTGGGCGATCAGGAACATGGTGTCCCCGGGTTGGACGGTGTACGGTTGCCCGTTGGGACAGCCCGTGGGCACGCACAGAACCTGGCCCGGGAAGATCAGGCTGGGATTCGGCACCTGGGGGTTGAAGGCGATGAGCGAGTTCAGGTTGACCCCGAACCGTTGGGCGATCAGGAACATGGTGTCCCCGGGCTGGACCGTGTAGAGGAACCCCACCTGGCACGTTGGTGCTGGCGCGCCCACGCCCGTCGGCACGCAGATCACCTGCCCCGGGAAGATCAAGTTGGGGTTCGGGATCTGGGGGTTGGCGTTGATCAGTGCCTGCAGGCTGACTCCGAACCGCTGGGCGATGAGAAACATGGTGTCCCCGGGCTGGACGGTGTACAGGAATCCCTGCGGGCACGAAGGCACCTGCGTGTCCGTGTCGTTGCACTTGTCTCGATGGTGGCGGTCCTTGTGCTTCTTATGGTGATCGTGCCAGTCACCGTGGTCGTGGTCCTTGCGGTCCTTGCAAGGATCGTGGTGGTCGTGATGCTGCTTGTCGGTCATTCCTTTCACCTCCCGCCTCTGTCTATGCCGGTGGGACGGTGCTTGGTGTAGGAGGATGGCCACATTGGGCGTCCGAGCCCCAGGAGGGGCGGTCGTACCGGCCCGTGCTGGCAGGGATCTCCTGGGCGGCGGCGAACGCCGTTCACAACGGGGGTGA
>QGUQ01000054.1 GCA_003242195.1 Bacillota bacterium
CCATGAGCGGTTCCGCGGGGGAGGCACCCCTCGGACTGCTGGTCATGGCCTATGGCACGCCCCAGACCCTGGACGAGGTCGAACCCTATTACACCCACATCCGGCACGGGCGGCCGCCGACGCCGGAACTGTTGCAGGAACTGGTCGAGCGCTACCGCGCCATCGGCGGGCGCTCGCCGCTGCATGAGATCACGGAAGAACAGGCCCGCAAGCTGGCGGCCCGCCTCAGCGAGCGCCTGGGCCGGCCCGTGCAGCCCTTCGTGGGTTACCTGCACATCGCGCCCTTCATCGCCGAGGCGGTGGACCGCCTGGTGGCCGCCGGGGTGGAGCGGGCCGTCGGGCTGGTCATGGCCCCGCAATATTCGGCCGCCAGCGTGGCCTTGTACCTGAACGACGCCCGGGAGGCCCTGGCCCGCTACCAGCAAGCGCCTGCCGTCACGTACATCGACCACTTCCACGACCACCCCGGCTTCGTGGCTTGCCTGGCGCGCCGCGTGCGGGACACGCTGGAGCAGGTGCCCGCGGACATCCGGCCGCGGGTCGAGGTCATCTTCACCGCCCACAGCATTCCGCAACATGTGATCGACCGTGGCGATCCCTACGATCGCCATGTGAGGGAAACCGCAGAGCGCGTGGCGCGGGCCGCGGGCCTGGACCGGTGGCATGTGGCCTACCAGAGCGCCGGCCGCACCAGCGACGTGTGGATCGGGCCCGACGTAGGCGACGTGATCCGCGAGTTGGCCGGCCGCGGTGCCGCGGGCGTGGTGGTGTGCCCCGCGGGCTTCGTGGCCGACCACCTGGAGGTCCTCTACGACATCGACATCGAATGCAAGCAGATCGCGGACGAGCTCGGTATCTACCTGGCCCGCACGCCCTCCCTGAACGCAGCGGATGACTTCATCGACGTGCTGGCCGACGTGGTGATGGATCGCCTGGGTGAAACGCGGCACGAGGCCGCCGCGGGCGGCGGTGCCCCGGCGGGGGAGGGGGAGCCCGGGCGGTGACGGCCGATCCGCGGATAGCCGTCGTGGGCGCCGGTATCGCCGGCCTGGCCGCCGCCCTGCGTTTGCTGGACAGCGCGCGGGCCGGGGGGCGCCCCCTCTCCCTCACCATCCTGGAGGCCGACGCCCGTCCCGGGGGCAAGGTCCGTACCGAGCGGGCCGGCGGCCTTGTCATCGAGCAGGGGCCGGACTCCATGGTGGCCCAAAAGCCGTGGGGGATCGGCCTGGCGCGGCGGGTGGGTCTGGATGGGGATCTGATCGGGCCGGGCCCCCAGGCGGGCCGCACGTACATCGTGCATGGCGGCCGCCTGGTCCCCATGCCGGAGGGCCTGGCCCTGGGGGTGCCCCTGTCGGCCACCGCCCTCTGGCGTTCGCCGCTGTTCTCCCTGGCGGGCAAGCTGCGCGCCTCGCTGGAGCCCCTGGTACCGCCGCGGCGAGAGGCCGGTGACGAATCCATGGCTTCCTTCCTCCGGCGGCGGTTGGGCCGCGAGGTGGCCGACCGCCTCGTCGCGCCGCTCCTGGCGGGCATCTCCAGCGGTGATCCGGAACGCCTCAGCATCGAGGCCACCTTCCCGGAGTTGCGCCGCATGGAGCGGCAGCACGGGAGCCTGGTGCGGGGCATGCGGGCCCGCCGCCGCGGGCGCGCTGCCCCCGGGGGTGATGGCTTGGCGGACAAGGCGCGGGAGGGACGGCGGCCCTTCGTCAACCTCCGGGGTGGCCTGGACCGGCTGCCGGCGGCGGTGGCGGCGGAGTTGCAGGCGGCGCCCGGCGTGCGCCTGGTGACGGGCGCGCGGGTCCGGGGAGTGGAACCCCGGGACGGCGACCGGTACGACGTGATCCTGGAGGACGGCGCCCGAGAGACCTACGACGCCGTGGTGCTGGCGGTGCCGGCCTGGGAGGCGGCAGGGCTGATCGCCTCCTTTGCCCCCGAGGCCGCTGGCCATCTCCTGGACATCCCCTACAAGTCGTCGGTAGTGGTGGCCCTGGCCTTCCCCGAGCGGGCCACGGGGAAGCTGGAAGGCAGCGGTTTCATCGTGCCCGCGGGCGAGGGGCGCTTCATCACGGCCTGTACGTGGGTCTCGGCGAAATGGCCGGGCACCGCTCCCGAGGGCACGTCGCTCCTGCGCTGCTTCGCCGGCCGGCCCGGCCAGGAGCCGGTGGACCTGGCGGACGACGAGATCCTGGACGCCGTCCTGGCCGACCTGCGGGATCTCATGGGGATCGAGGAGCGGCCGACGCTAGCCCGGATCTACCGCTGGCGGCGCGCCATGCCCCAATATGAGGTCGGCCACTTGGACCGCGTGGCGGCCATCACGGCCCACCTGCAGGACCATCCGCGGCTGGTCCTGGCCGGTGCCGGCTACGGGGGCGCTGGCGTCCCCGACTGCATACGCCAGGGGGAAGAAGCTGCCGGGCGGGTGTGGACTGCGCTGCGCCGGCCGTGACGGGACCCGTCCCGGCCGGTTTCAGCGCGGGCACGCGCGCAGGATGCGGTCGTCCTCCGGCGCCGGATCGCCCCGCCCGTCGCGGTTGCTGGTGCCGAAGTAGAGACAGCCGTCGGGCCCCGTCTTCACCGCGCGGATGCGACCGTACTCGCCCTTGAAGAGGACCTCTTCTTCCACGACCGTGCGCCCGTCGGCACCGAAGCGGATGCGGTGCAGGTGGCGTCCCGCACTGTCTGCGCCGAAGCCCAGCGTGCCGAAGAACAGGCTGCCATTCCACGCCCGGATGGGGCCCGAATAGAAGTCGGCCGTCGCCGGTGCGATGATGGGATCGTACGCGCGGAGCGGGCTGCTGTAGTTGTCGTGGTCGGGACCCACCTTCACCGGCCAGCCGTAGTTGCCGCCGGGCTCGATGACGTTCACCTCGTCCCAGGCGTCGGGACCGTGTTCCACCGCGTAGAGGGCGCCGGTCCCGGGGTGGAAGGCGAGGCCCTCGGGGTTGCGGTGGCCGAAGGAGTAGACGGGATTCTCGCGGCCGAGGGGATTGTCGGGCGGCACCGAGCCGTCGGGGTTCAGGCGCAGGATCTTGCCGTGCAGCGAGTCCGGGTCCTGGGCCCGGCCCGGCTCGCCGGCGTCACCGGTGGAGACGTAGAGCTTGCCGTCGGGGCCGAACTCCAGCTGTCCGCCGTCGTGGATGGCCGCCGCCGGGATGCCGTCCAGCAGCACTTGCCGATCCACCAGCCGAGGGCCCGACGGCCCGCCGGCATCGAAGCGGAAGCGCACGACGCGGTTGGCGATCCGCCCCGCCGTACGGTAGGTCTGGTAAACGTAGACGAAGGGCTCGTCGGGAAACCGCGGGTGCAGGGCCAGGCCAAGGAGGCCCCCTTCGCCGACGGCTGCCGTGTCCTCCAGCGTGGCCAGCAGGATGGGGCGGCCCTCGCCAGCGGGTCGCCACAGGCGGACGCGACCGGGCCGCTCGGTGAAGAAGAGGTTGCCGTCCCGGTCGAAGGCCATGTCCCAGGGCACCTCAAGCCCCGAGGCGACCACCTCCACCCGGGGCTCTCCGGCTTCCTCTTCACCCGTGCCTCCCCCACCGGCGCGCGGGGCCGGGGAGGTGTCCGGGCTTTCGGGCGGCTCGAGCGGAACCGTTTCCTGCGCTCCACGTTCCGGGCCCTTGGACGGGGAGGCGGGCCACAAGAAGACGACCCCCGCCGCGACAAGCGCAAACAGCGACAGTAGCCCCGCCACCAGCGCCGCTACCAGCAGCAGCAACGGGCCGCCTCTGCCGCGCGTCCCGTGTTGCCGTGTTCCGCCCGGTGGCCTCCCGCCGTCGGGTCGCAAGCCGATCCCTCCCGCCGTCTCTACGGCCATTTCGCCCCGCCGGGGCACGGTCCTGCCCGGCCAGGGGTACGTGACCACCGGGCCGTACGGGAAGCCGGAGGAAGGCAGGCTCGATGGCCGGTGGGGCTGGCGCGAGGGCCGCCCTTGCCCGGCCGCCAGGGTGGCGAACGCCTCTAGCTCGCCTGCGTCGCGTGCGCTTCCCGGCGGCTGGACCGGCAGCCGGGGCAGAGGCCGGTGAAGACCAGGGTGTGACCGGTCAGAAGGAATCCCGAGCGCGCTGCGACCACCTCGAGCAAATCCGGCAACTCGGGTACGTGGATGTCGGTGACGGTCCCGCAATCCACGCAGCGCAGGTGCACGTGGGGGTGGGCGTCTCCGTCGTAGCGACCGGCGTCGCCGGGGAAGGTGATGCGCCGGGCGAGTCCGAGGCCGGCCAGCAGGTCCAGGGTGCGGCGGACCGTCGCCCGACTGATGGTGGGGAAGTTTCGCCGGACGGCGTGGTACAGTTCCTCCACATCCGGATGCCGCCCCTGGCGCGCCATGTCCAGCAGGCACTCGTAGACCGCCAGACGCTGCGGCGTGGGCCGGAAGCCGGCGTCCCGCAGGCGCTTATAGAGTTTGATGTCTCTGCGTGACGTCACGGTCGTGCCTCCTCTGGTGCCCTCCGTCGCCCGTGCCTCGTTCGACGACGCCAAGCCCCCTCCATCCCGCTGGCATCAACATTGTCCTCGACGCTCCTGAGAGCCCGCTGAGAGCTACCTGAGGTCCGCCTGAGCACCGCCCGTCCGGCGCAGCGGGCGCGACGGCCGGGGAGGGGCGCGAACGGCCCCGCCACCAGCTGGGGTTTGGGCGGCACCCTTTTCCTCAGCAGCGGGTCAGACAGGCCTCAGGGCGTTTTAAGGAAACCGTTCCATCCTGGTGGCAGAGGGAGGGATCAGCGATGGCGGTGATCAGCGGAGCCCAGGCGACCCAGGTGGCGCAGTCCATTCGGCAGCGCCACGGCGTCTTCGAGGAACCACCCTTCGCGCGGTGGCTGTTCGCCGACACTCGCTCGGCGTGGATCTGGCTCGTGCTGCGGCTGTGGCTGGGCTGGGAGTGGTTGCAGGCAGGCCTCCACAAGGTGGGCAACCCCAAGTGGACCGGCGCCGAGGCCGGTGCGGCGGTGACCGGGTTCCTGAAGGGCGCGCTTGCCAAGACGACGGGCGACCACCCGGATGTGGCCGGCTGGTACGCGTGGTTCATCGACCGGATCGCGCTGCCCAACGCCAAGGTGTTCGCCTTCCTGGTGGCCTATGGTGAGGTGCTGGTTGGCATCGCCCTGATCCTCGGCCTCTTCACCGGGATTGCGGCCTTCTGCGGTACCTTCATGAACGCCAACTTCCTGTTCGCCGGTACCGTCAGCTCGAACCCGATCATGTTCATCGTCGGAACCTGGCTGGTACTGGCGTGGCGGGTGGCCGGCTGGTACGGCCTGGACCGCTGGGTGCTCCCGGCCCTGGGTACGCCGTGGCATCGCGGAGCGGTCTTCGAGAAGTAGTAGGCTGAGATTTCCGCCTCAACAACCCCACGTTCCCCCCTTCCAGCCCGCGCCGGGCGGGGTGCCAGGGACAGGCCCCCGCCCGGTGTTGTTATGGCGGCCGCCCGATTGACCGCAGGCCTGTCGAAATGTGCACAATGGGAAGGTGGATCCTGTCTCCCGCGGGCGAACGGGTTTCCCGCCAGCCGTCGCGGGCAGGGGGGAGCGGGGCGTGGAACGGATCTTGGTCATCGACGATGACCCGGCGATCACCGGCTTACTGAGGCGGGGGCTGTCGTACGAGGGTTTCGCGGTCGACACCGCCCACTCGGGGGAAGAAGGCCTGGCGCTGGCGCGGGAGCGGCCTCCCGACCTCGTCATCCTGGATATCATGATGCCGGGCCTCGACGGTCTCCAGGTCATGGAGCGGTTGCGCGCGGCCGACCCCGAGTTGCCCATCCTGCTGCTCACGGCGCGGGACGCTCCGGCCGACCAGGTCCGGGGGCTGGAGGCCGGGGCGGACGACTACGTGGTCAAGCCCTTCACCTTCGAGGTGCTCGTGGCCCGCGTGCGCGCGCTGTTACGGCGGCGGCACGCGGAACGGCCGGCGCTGCTGCGCTTCGCCGATCTCGTGCTGGACACGGGTACCTACACGGCGCGCCGGGGCGAGCGGGAGATCCACCTGACGGCCCTGGAGTTCAAGCTGTTGCAGGAATTCATGCGGCACCCGCGCCAGGTCCTGCCCAAGGACCAGTTGCTGGAGCGCGTGTGGGGATACGACTTTGGCGGTAACACCAACGTGCTGGAGGTCTACGTCAAGCAGCTCCGCCAGAAGCTGGAGGCCGGAGGGGAGCCGCGGCTGATCCATACGGTGCGCGGCGTCGGTTACGTCCTCAAGGAGGGATGAGGCCTGCCCATCCGCTGGCGCCTCGTGGCCTGGTTCGGGTCGGTCTTTGCCCTGGCCGTCCTGGCCGGGTCGTTGGCCAGTTATGCCTTTCATGCCCGCGCCCATTACGAGGGGATCGACCGGGCTCTCATCGTCGCGGTTCGGGCGGTCACCCGGGACGGGGCGGGCGAGAGCCACTTCACCCATATCGCGGGTCAGCAAGGGGTCGCCCTGGTCCTCCGCGTCTACGAGAACGGCAGGATCCAGGCCCGGACGCCGGGCGAGGCGGCGCCCGATGTGGACCCGCGGGCCATCCTGGCGCGGCCGGCGGGCCCGGCCTACGGCTTCATCCCGGCGTTGGCCCCATCCGTCGTCCGGCGGCCGCAGGCCGGGGGAACTTTCGGGATCATCTATGACGGCAAGCAGAGATGGCGGGTTTACGTGGAAAGGGGCGGCATCGGTTCGGCGGCGGGCGCGGCGGGTAACGGCGCCGGTCCCTATGACTTCTCCGGCGGTAACGGGGGGACCACCGCCGGGACCAACGGCAACGGGTACGTGGTGGCCATGGCACCCCTCGGGCCGCTGGACAACTCCATGGCGGAATACCGCGTGGTGCTGACGGGGGTCGGCCTCGGCGGCTCCCTGGTGGCCATCCTGGGAATCTGGCTGGTGGCGGGCAGGGCGCTCAGTCCCATCGCCCGCCTCACCGAAACGGCCCGCGCCATCGCCGCCTCCCGCGACCTGTCCCGGCGCGTCACCGCGACGGGCCGTGACGAGCTGGGCCTCCTCGCCACCACCTTCAACGAGATGCTGGACAGCATCGAAACGGCCTACCGACTGCAGCAGCGGTTCGTCGCCGACGCCTCCCACGAGCTGCGCGCGCCCTTGACGGCGATCCTGGGGAACCTCGACCTCCTCCGCCGGCGCCGCGACATCCCCGAGGAGGAGCGGCAGGAAGCGCTGGAGGAAGCGCAGAGGGAGGCGGCGCGCCTCAGCCGGCTGGTGGCCGACCTGCTGGCCCTCGCCCGCGCCGACGCCGGCATGCCGCTGGTGCTCCGGCCCCTCGACCTGGACGCCGTGGTCCTGGAAGCCTTCAAGGAGGCGCGAGCCCTCTCCGCCGACCACGAGTTCGTCCTGGAACCCTTCGAGCCAGTGCGGGTAGCCGGCGACGGAGACCGGCTCAAGCAACTCCTGCTGATCCTCCTGGACAACGCCATCAAGTATACCCCGTCCGGCGGCCGCATCACCGTGGGGCTGCGCGGCGACGGCGACCGAGCCGAGATCACCGTCCGGGACACGGGCGTGGGCATTCCTCCCGAGGACCTGCCCCACGTCTTCGAGCGCTTCTACCGGGCCGACCCCGCCCGCAGCCGCGACCCTGGCGGGACGGGCCTGGGGCTGCCCATCGCCCGCTGGATCGTCGAGCAGCACGAGGGTGACATCACGCTGGAGAGCGAGCCCGGCCGGGGAACGACGGTACGAGTGCTGCTGCCCCGCACGGCATGACGGGCTGGTTCCGCCGGCCCGCAGCCGCGGGCCCGGCTCGGGTGGCAGCTTCATCCGGGTCTCAGGTTCGTCCTGCAAAATGATAAGATGAACCTGTTGCGAGCTACTTGCAGTGAGACGAGACGCCGCGGGGAGCGGGAGGGAGCGACCGTGCAGTCGACACTCCAAGGCGAGCCGGGCCAGGCCGGGGCGGCGACGGGAGAGCTGCCCCGGTACGACGTAGCCGTCATCGGAGGCGGGCCGGCCGGGCTCTATGCCACCTTTTACGCCGGCCTCCGGGGCATGAAGGCGGTGCTGGTGGAGGCCGCCGGCCAGCTCGGGGGCCAGCCCGCCCTGGTCTACCCCGAGAAGTGGATCTACGATGTGGCCGGCTTCCCCCGCATCCGGGGCCGGGAACTGGCCGCTGCCCTCGTCGAGCAGGCCATGCGCTTCGATCCGGACGTGCGGCTGGGCGTGCGGGCCGAGGGGCTGGAGGACGCGGGCGAGGGGTTCTACCGCCTCACCTTGGCGGACGGGTCGGCCCTTCTGACACGGGGGGTGATCGTGGCGGCCGGGCTCGGGGCCTTCGAACCCAAGCGGCTGCCCGCCCCCGGCCTGGACCGCTGGGAGGGCCGCGGCCTGACCTATGGCGTACAGCGCCTGGACGACCTGCGCGGTAAGCGCGTGGTGATCGTGGGCGGCGGCGACGCGGCGGTGGACTGGGCGCTGATGGCGGGGGAGGTGGCGGCCAGCGTGACCCTCGTCCACCGGCGCCGGCAGGTCAGCGCCCTGGAGGAGAGCGTGCGGGCCTTGCAGGAGAGCCCGGTTCGCCTGGAGCTGGCGGCGGAAGTCGTCGGGGCCGAGGGCGGGGACGTCCTGGAGCGCGTGCACATCCTGGACAAGGAGACGGGGCAGACGCGTGTTCTCGAGTGCGACGTGCTGGTCCCCTGCCTCGGTTTCAAGGCCGACCTGGGTCCCCTGGCCCGCTGGGGCTTCACGGTGGAGGGTGGCGAGATCGTGGTAGAACCCGGTGGCGCGACGTCGCTACCCCGGGTCTATGCCGTGGGCGACGTCGCCCGCTACCCGGGGAAGATCAAGCTCATCACCGTCGGTTTCGCCGAAGCGGCCGTCGCCGTCAGCCACCTCAAGCGCCAGCTGGATCCGGGCGCTTCGCTGCAACCGGTCCACAGCAGCGAGATGCCAGGGGGGGCGACCGCGGGGGGCACGCCCGCCGGGCGCAGGGCGCCGGGCGCGGTGGCGGGTTAACGCCCCCGGGGGGCGCCAGGTGGGCGGCAGCCCGAAGCGGATCGCCGCTTGCGGAGCGCGGGCCGGGAAGTCCTCCCGGCCCCAGTACACGGCGAGGACGCCATGCGGGCCGGTGGAGCTGCCGGTCGCGAGCA
>QGUQ01000415.1 GCA_003242195.1 Bacillota bacterium
GAGCAGCACCGTGCGGAAGGGCACCTCGCCCATGAACTCGAGGCCCATCATGATCATGCGCGCCACCCAGAAGAACAGGATGTCGTACCCGGTGACCAGCACCGAGGTGGGGTAGAAGCGCCGCAGGTCGGGCGCCGCGGTGTCGGGCCAGCCCAGGGTGGAGAAGGGCCACAGCGCCGAGCTGAACCAGGTGTCCAGGACGTCCTCGTCCTGCTGCAACGCGCCGCCGCAGCGGGGGCAGCGGTCGGGGTCCTCCCGGCTGACCACCGTCTCCCCGCAGTCCTGGCAGTACCAGGCGGGGATTCGGTGACCCCACCAGATCTGCCGCGAGATGCACCAGTCGCGGATGTTCTCCATCCAGTTCAAGTAGACGCGGGTAAACCGCTCGGGCACGATGCGGATGCGCCCGGACCGGACGGCCTCGATGGCCGGTTCCGCCAGCGGCTTCATGCGGATGAACCACTGGCGCGACACCAGGGGCTCGATGACGGTGCCGCACCGGTAGCAGTGCCCGACGGCGTGGGTATGAGGCTCCACCTTGAGGAGGAACCCGCCCGCCTCCAGATCGGCCACCACGCGCTTGCGCGCCTCGAACCGGTCCAGGCCCGCGTACCGCTCCCCGGCCTCGGCGGTGATGCGGCCGTGCTCGTCGATGACCCGCACCCGGGGCAGGCCGTGGCGGCGGCCCATCTCGAAGTCGTTGGGATCATGGGCCGGCGTCACCTTCACGGCGCCGGTACCGAACTCGGGGTCCACATAGGCGTCGGCGATCACCGGGATCTCCCGGCCCACCAGTGGCAGCCGCACGCGCCGGCCGATGGCGCCGCGATACCGCTCGTCGTCGGGGTGCACCGCCACCGCCGTGTCGCCCAGCATGGTCTCCGGCCGCGTCGTGGCCACGACGATGGCGCCGTCGCCGTCGACAAACGGGTAGCGCAGGTAGTACAGGCGCCCCTCCCGCTCCTCGTGCTCCACCTCGATGTCCGCCAGGGCCGTGTGGCACTCGGGGCACCAGTTGACGATGTAGTCGCCACGGTAGATCAGGCCCTTCTCGTAGAGGCGCACGAAGACCTCGCGGACGGCCCGGCTGCAGCCCTCATCCATGGTGAAGCGCAGCCGGTCCCAGTCCACGGAGGCGCCCAGACGGCGCAGCTGGCCGAGGATGTTGGCCTCGTACTTGTCCTTCCAGGCCCAGACCCGCTCCAGGAAGCCCGCCCGCCCCAGGTCCTGGCGGCGCAGGCCCTCTTCCTCCGCCAGCCGCACCTCGACCACGTGCTGGGTGGCGATGCCCGCGTGGTCCGTCCCCGGCACCCACAGGGTCACGTCCCCGCGCATGCGGTGCCAGCGGGCGAGGATGTCCTGCAGGGTGTTGTTCAGGGCGTGGCCGATGTGCAGGTTGCCCGTCACGTTGGGCGGCGGGATGACCATGGAGAAGACCGGCCCTTCCGTCCCACCATCGGCGTGGAAGAGCTTCCGCTCCGTCCAGAAGCGGTACAGTTCCTCCTCGAAGTCCTGGGGCCGGTAGCGCGGCGGCAGGGGCGCCTGCCCGCCCTCCCCCGCCTGGGGAGCTGCGGCGGCCGCCTGCGTACCGGCCGCACCCCGCCCATCCGTGGCATTGGCCTCCATGTTTTCCCTCCTAATCCGCGGTCTCCGCACAATCTCCCGTCTCCTCGCCATCCCCCGTTCCCGCCTCGCCCGGCGCCAGGGGACCGGGCCGGGATCGGCGGCCCGGAGGCGGTCGGTGGCACAACGAAAAAGCCTCCCGCCACCAAGGGGCGAGAGGCTTCGCCTTCGCGGTACCACCCTTCTTCCGCCATGCGGTCTCCGGCCGCCTCCCTCTCCGGGACGAGCCCGCAACCAGGGGCCACGGGGCGGAGGGACCGCCTTCCCGGCCCCTCCGGGCGGGGAGACCGCCGGCGCTCGGGGCACGCTAACGGGTGCCAAGCGCCCGGCCTACGCACCCGTGTCCCTAACGGGCGGGGCGCCTTCCCCGCAGGCCAGCCGGGACGGCACGGGCTTCAGCCGGGTGCTCCAGGGCGACCTTCGGGGCCCGCCTCCGGGAAGCGCCTCGCAGCCGGTGGGCGCCTCTCTCTGGCCGGGGCACCAGCCCCTACTCCTCCCCTTCATCGCCGGGCCGCGGCCCCTTCTTGCAGCGGGCCACGGCGCTGATGCAATGGCCGGGATTCGGAGTGCGAGAATTATATCAGCAAGAATCGGCGCGCTGTCAAGGGCCGCGCCCTTCGCCGGACGCGGTTGCCATAGCCAGTATGCGCTCCATCAGGTACAGGTCCGCCACACCGGCGGCCCGTCGGTGGCCCGCCTTCAGCCGGCCCTTCTGCCGGAACCCTCCCCAAAGAA
>QGUQ01000055.1 GCA_003242195.1 Bacillota bacterium
GCGCGGGCAGCCTCGGCCTGCGGCTGGCACGACCGCCTCCGCATCGTCCCTTTCGCCTCCGTGGGCCGGGAGCGCGGTTTCCTGGCCGGGTTCCGGCCCGACGCCCTTTGGCTCGAGCCGGAGCCCCCGCCGGCGGAGGATGCCGGGGACGGGCCGGTCGGCGAGCGAGGCCGGCACCTGCTGGGACCCGCCGTCGTGGCCCTCTTCCCCGGGCGGTTCACGGGCGAGACCCATTATGCGGCACTGTTGCCCGTCGCCCTGCTGGAGGATCCGCCCGGTGGAGAGCCCGCCGCGGCACGGGTGTCCTAGACACGTCGGGAGGGAGGACCGAGCGGGCATGCGGCAGCATTGGCTCCGTTTGAAGTGGTCGGTGCGGCTGGCCATCCTACGCTTGCTCTTGCGCACCGGTGGCGTGTGGCTCCCGGTCCACTACGTGGGCGGCAGCCAGGCCCTGCCACCGCCCTTGACGGCGGACGAAGAGGAGCTTCTCCTGGACCGACTGGAGGAGGACGATCCCGCCGCCCGCCACACGCTCATCGAGCGCAACCTGCGGCTGGTGGTGTACATCGCCCGCAAGTTCGACAACACGGGCATTCCCCTGGAGGACCTGGTGTCCATCGGCACCATCGGGCTGATCAAGGCCGTCAACACCTTCGACCCGTCCAAGCGCATCAAGCTCGCCACCTATGCATCCAAGTGCATCGAGAATGAGATCCTCATGCACCTCCGGCGCACGAGCCGCACCCGCTACGAGGTCTCCCTGGACGAACCCTTGAACGTGGACTGGGAGGGCAACGAGCTGCTGCTGTCCGACGTCATTCCGGCCACCGACGGCGACGTCATCTACCGTGACCTGGAGGCGAAGGTGGACCGCCATCTCCTGCACCGGGCGCTGGAGCGGCTGAGCCCTCGCGAGCGGCTGATCATGGAGCTGCGCTTCGGTCTCGTGGACGGCATCGAGCGCACGCAGAAACAGGTGGCCGACCGCCTGGGCATCTCCCAGTCGTACATCTCCCGCCTGGAGAAGCGGATCATCAACCGCTTGCGCCGGGAGATCCGGCGCATGGAATGAGCCCCCGTACGCGGCCGTGACCGGCCGCGAGCCGGCCCGCGCCCCGCGGGTTCTCGGAGCGGCCGCCCCACGGTCCCGCAAGCTGCGCCCCGCGCGGCAGGCGTATGACGCCCCGCCGCGCGGGGCATTTTGTTTACCTTGGGCCCGCTGCCCCCGCGCATAAGCCGGAGAGGCGTCGAGCATACTCCCGGTGCAAAGGACAGGCCCGGGCCGCAAGCGGTGGCCCTGCTGCGCCGGCAGGGCGGGGGGGACCGACGTGAACAGGATGCCTCACAAGGTGGAGATCTGCGGGGTGAACACCGCGGAGCTGCCCGTCCTCTCCAACGAGGAGATGCGGGTCCTGTTCCGCCGCATGCGCCAGGGAGACGAGGAGGCACGCCAGCAGCTGGTGCAGGGCAACCTGCGCCTGGTGCTGAGCGTCATCCAGCGCTTCAACCACCGCGGCGAGCCCGTGGACGACTTGTTCCAAGTGGGCTGCATCGGCTTGATGAAGGCCATCGACAACTTCGACCTGGATCAGAACGTCCGCTTCTCGACCTACGCCGTGCCCATGATCATCGGGGAGATCCGGCGTTACCTGCGGGACAACACCCCGCTCCGCGTCAGCCGTTCCCTGCGGGACGTGGCCTACAAGGCCCTGCAGGTGCGGGACCAGCTGACCCACCGCCACGGCCGTGAGCCGACCCTGGCGGAGATCGCCGGGGAGCTGGGCTTGTCGCGGGAAGAGATCGTCTACGCCCTGGATGCCATCCAGGACCCCGTGTCGCTCTTCGAGCCCATCTACCAGGACGGCGGGGACCCCATCTACGTGGTGGATCAGGTCAGCGACGACAAGCAGCGGGACGAGCAGTGGCTGGAGAACATCGCGGTCCGCGAGGCCATGGCGCGCCTGGACGCGCGCGAGCAGCTCATCATCAACAAGCGTTTCTATCAGGGCAAGACCCAGATGGAGGTCGCCAACGAGATCGGCATCTCCCAGGCCCAGGTATCGCGCCTGGAGAAGGCCGCCCTGCAGCGGATGCGCAAGTTCATGTGAGAGGGCGACGGGACGTGCGTGACATTCGGTACCTGTGGCGTGATTTGCGGCATGTGTGGCGAGGCGGGCGAGGGGGCATCACGGGCGACGCGACGGGACGAAGGCGCTTGGCCAGGGCGGTGATGTCGCTGGTCACCTGTTCGGTGCTGGTGGCCGTGGCCCTGCCCGTCATGGGCGGGTGGACCGCCGAGGCCGTCCCTCCCCGGGTCCTGCGCCTGCACGTCATCGCCCACAGCGACGACCCGGCGGACCAGGCCCTGAAGCTACGGGTGCGGGACGCCGTCCTGCCCCTCCTGGCGGACGCCGTGGCGGGAGCCGCCGGTCCCGATGAGGCCATGGAACGGGTGGAGGCACGCCGAGCCGTCATCGAGGGGCGGGCCCGCCAGGTGATTCGCGCCGCGGGCTATCCCTACGGGGTGCGGGTCGAAACGGGCCGGTTCCCCTTCCCGGCGCGCCGCAGCGGGGACACCGTCTACCCCGCCGGCACCTATGACGCGGTGCGCGTCGTCATCGGCGACGGCCGCGGGCGCAATTTCTGGTGTGTGTTGTTTCCGGGACTGTGTGTGCTCACCGGTGACAACGGCCCCGCCGGGAACGCCCTTGATCGCGCCGTGGCCGCGGCGGAGGCCTCCGCGCCCGTGGGCGGCGCGGGCGACGAACCGGCCGGCGAATCCGCTGGCGGCGAAACGGGCGCCCCCGGAGGCGGGGAGGGCGCCCCGGAACCCGCGTCCGATGCCAAGGCTCTGACCCTGGTGGACGAGGCCGCGACCGGAGTGGTTCGCCCGCAGCCGCGGCTGCTGCTCCTGTCCTGGTGGGAGGCCGGTGTGGCGCGATGGCGCGCGGCCGTCCTGGCCGTACGGGCCGCGGCTTCCCGCTGACGCGATCTCGTTCCTTCTCCGATCCTTCCTATTTCTTAATGGCCACGCTCCTTTCTTGATGGCCATGCTGCATGCCCACCCCTGCGATGGCCTGCACGGCGCCGGACCGCCCTGCCTCCGCGATCCCGGGGCAGGGCCGCTCCGGCCCTCCGGGTTTCTTCTGACGGGTGCGGCCCCCGGCGCCGACAGCGCCCGTGCGGGGCACCCCGCCACGTGGTACCCTCAAAGGAGGATGCTCCGGAAGAAGACCGCGCCGGTGCCGAGAACCGGTTCCTCCCACCGTCATAGGTTGTAGGCGGGTACTGCTACCCGGGGAGGGACCGCCGGTGCTGAAGACCTCGGAGCTACGCGCGCGGGACGTCATCAACATCGTCGACGGCCGGCGACTGGGCTGGATCGGTGACGTGGAGATCGACGTGGAAAGCGGGCGCATCCGCGCCATCGTCGTGCCCGGCCCCGCCCGCTGGTTCGGGCTGTTCGGCCGCGACCGCGACTATGTGATCCCCTGGGAGCAGATCGTCAAGTTTGGCCAGGACGTCATCCTCGTCCGGGTGCCGGGGTTCGTGGACATGGAGCAGGGGGACCGTGCCACGGACCCCGAGGCCCCTCGCCGCTGACGGTGGCCCGCGCGCCGGCAGCCTGCGGGACGGGCGGACGACGGCTGTTCGGGCCGCCCGCCGTGCCGGCCATCGGTTCCATTCCGGGGCGCCGGTCCCCGCGGAGGAGGATGCCGATGCCCGCACCGGTGATGCATGTGAGACCCCACGACGGCGTGCCCTTGCTGGTGCCGGCGGAGGCGCCCCCGTGGCTGTTCCTCGCCTTTACCACGCGGGGCGGCGGGTTCAGCGAGGGTCCCTTCGCCAGCCTGAACCTCGGGCGCTCCGTTGGCGACCGGCCCGACGCCGTGCGTCGCAACCGGGAACGCGTGCTGGCCGCCACGGGCGAGCGCTGGCACTGGGTGGCGGGCGCCCGTCAGGTGCACGGCTGCGAGGTGGTGGTCGCTTCGCGGGCCGCGGCGTGGCCGGCCGAGTGCCCGCCGGAGGCCGACGCCCTGGTGACCACGGAGCCGGGTGTGCTGCTGTGGGCCACCTTCGCCGACTGCGTCCCCGTCTTCCTGTGGGGCGAATCCGACGGCGGCAGCCAGGGGAAGGGGCGCGGCGTCGCCCTGGCCCACGCGGGCTGGCGCGGAACCGTGGCCGGCGTGGCCGCCGCGGCGGCGCGCCGGCTGGCCGCGGAGCTGGGCACGGGACCGGCGGCGTTGTCGGCCCTCATCGGTCCTTCCATCGGCCCCTGCTGCTATGAGGTGGACGAGCCGGTGCTCTCCGCCCTGGATTCCGCCTTTGCCTGGAGCAGGGAGGTACTGTCGCCGTCGCCCCGCGGCGAGCCCTACCGCCACCTGGACCTGTGGGAAACCAATCGCCGGGTCCTCATCGATGCGGGGCTACGCCCCGAAAACATTTATGTGGCGGGACTCTGTACCGCCTGCGATACCGAACGGTTCTATTCCCACCGGGCCAGCGGCGGGCGGACCGGCCGCATGGCCGGCTTGATCGGCATCCGGCCCTTCGATGCGTAGGGACGGCAGGAACCGCCCGCCCCGGTATGGAATGGCAGCAAGACCGGTGAATGCCCGTGCCGGCGGGTACACGGCCGTCCCGCGACGGGACGAGCCGTTGCCGGAACCCGCGGCCGGACGGGACGGGAGCGACGGGAACCGATGACGATCGCCGAGCGGGTCCGTGAGATCCGGGCGCGTATCGCCGAGGCGGCTGCCCGCGCCGGCCGCTCGCCGGACGAGGTGACCCTCGTCGCCGTCAGCAAGTCCGTGCCGGTGGAGGCCATGCAGGAGGCGTACGCCGCGGGCATCCGAGACTTCGGGGAGAACCGGGCCCAGGAGGCCCGGGACAAGTTCCCCGCCTTCGGCGACGACGTGCGTTGGCACTTCGTGGGCCGGTTGCAGACCAACAAGGTGAAGTACATCGTGCGTCATTGCCACCTGCTCCATTCCCTCGACCGGCCCGCGCTGGCCCAGGAGGTGGACCGGAGGGCCGCCCGCGACGGCAGGGTGTTGCCCTGCCTGCTGGAGGTCAACGTGGCCGGCGAGGCCACCAAGGCGGGCGTGCCCCCCGAGCAGGTGATTCCTTTCCTCCGGCAAATGGCCCAGTGGCCGGCCCTGCGGGTCGTGGGCCTCATGACCGTCGCACCGGCGACAACCGACCCGGAGACCGTGCGGCCGGTCTTCCGCCGGTTGCGGGAGCTGGCACTGCGGGCCGCGGAGGAACTGGGCGATGTGCCCGGCGTGGAGATGCGCCACCTGTCCATGGGCATGACGGATGACTTCGAGGTCGCCGTGGAGGAGGGGGCGACCATCGTCCGGATCGGGCGCGGGATCTTCGGCGAGCGCCCTCGATAGGGCCAGGTGTCGAGGAGGAACCGCCATGGGGTGGATGGACCGGCTGCTCTCGCTGATCGGGTTTGATGTGGAGGAAGAGGTCGTCGAGCCGGATCCGGCGGAGGCGGCGGACAACGAGCCGCCGGGGGGCCTCCGCCGCGGGGTACGGGCGCAGCGCGGCCCGGAACCGGTGGGCCGGGCCGGTCGTGGCGGCCAGATCGTCCCCCTCACCGGCAGCACCCGCACGCAGCGGGTGGTGATCGCGCGCCCCCGCACCTTCGAAGAGGTGCAGGAGGTGGCGGAGCACCTCAAGAATCGTCGCCCGCTGATCCTCAACCTGGAGGACACCGACAAGGACACGGCCCAGCGCATCCTCAACTTCCTCAGCGGTACCATCTACGCCCTCAACGGCGAGATGCACCGCATCGCCAGCGGGGTGGTCTTCTTCGCGCCCCAGAACGTGGAGACCGTGATCGACCGCGAGTTCCCGCGTCGCGATTGACCGGCAGGGTGCGCCGAGGAGGGTGTCCGTTGACGGAATGGCTCGTCCTGTTCCTGATCCGGCTGGTGCAAGGGGTCGCGAACATCCTGTTCTGGCTCCTCCTCATCCGTGCCGTCATGTCCTGGTTCGTCCAGGGTAACTACAACCGGACATTTCACGATGTATATCGTGTACTGGTCCAGTTGACGGAGCCGATCCTGGCGCCGATCCGGCGGCTGTTGCCTGCCACCGGACCGATCGATGTGTCGCCGCTGGTGGCGCTGATCCTGATCCGGGTGGTGGAGAGGGTCCTGGTCCGGCTGCTGTCGATGCTGGCTTAGTCCCATCGCCGCTCGGCATGGAGGTGGCTAGGGGTGGCGCTGACCCCGCTGGATATCCATAACAAGCAGTTTTCCCGCTCTTTCCGCGGATACAACGAGACCGAGGTGGACGAGTTCCTCGAGCAGGTGGGGCGCGAGTACGACCAGGCGCTGCGGGACAACGCGGCCTTGCGCGAGCAGGTGGAGGCGCTGACGGCCAAGCTCGACCAGTACCGGCAGCTGGAGGATACGCTCCACAATACCCTGGTCGTCGCCCAGGAGACGGCGGAAGAGGTCAAGGCCAGCGCCCAAAAGCAGGCGGAGCTGATGATCAACCAGGCCCGGCTGGAGGCGGACCAGATCCTCCAGGAGGCGCGGGCCCGGGCGGAGCAGATCGAGCGCAAGTACAACGAACTGCTCAACAGCATCAAGGTGGTGCGGGCGCGGCTGCGGGCGATGCTGATGGCGCACCTGCAGCTGTTGGACGAGACTGACGACCTCGGGGCCGCGGGCGCCGGTGCCGCGGACGGGGTGACGAAGGAGGCCGCCGCCGCGGGTGAACCGGCCGGAGCGGTGGCAGCCGGCCAGCGGCCCGAGGGCATGACCGCCCCTTGACGCCCATCACCCCGCAACCCTACAATGTGCACTAAAATCCAGCCTTCTCGCTGTTCCCCGCGGAGGGCGGGCGCCCGGAAGCCGGCACCGGCTCCGCGCCGCGGGGTAACCGACGGTCGAGAGGGAAGGCAACGCCCCTCACGGCGATGAAGGGGAGAGTAGGGTAGCCGCGCCTACCGGCTGCAGAGAGCCCGGGCCGGCGGCTGAGAGCCCGGGCGCCGGGTGCCGCCCGAAGATCACCCCGGAGCCGTTCACCGAACCGGCCGCCCGCGGGGCGGCCGCAGTAGGCTGGACCGGCTGGCCCCCGTTATCGGGCCGCAGAGTGCCCGGACGCGCCGATTCCCAGGGCCGTCGTTGCCCGCGTCCGGGAACAAAGGTGGTACCGCGGAGCGTTCCCTTCGCCCTTTGGGTGAAGGGTTTTTCTTATTTCTCGACGGCTTCCGCGGGAGTGGAATGGGGTCGCAAGGAGGCGGACGGCCATGGACTACCGCGAAACCCTGAACCTGCCCCAGACGGACTTCCCCATGCGGGCCAACCTGCCCAAGAGGGAGCCCGAGATCCAGCGCCGCTGGGAGGAGATGAAGCTCTACGAACGGTTGCGCCAGGCCCGCCAGGGCCGGCCCCGGTTCGTCCTGCACGACGGTCCGCCCTACGCCAACGGGGACATCCACGTGGGCACGGCTCTGAACAAGATCCTGAAGGACGTGGTGGTGCGCTACGCCTCGATGGCCGGCTACGACGCGCCCTACATCCCGGGCTGGGATACCCACGGACTGCCCATCGAGCGCAGGGCGCTGGAGGTGCTGGGCGTCGACCGCCGGTCCATCGAGCCGGTGAAGCTGCGGGATCACTGCCGGGACTACGCCCTGGAGCAGATGGACCGGCAGCGCCGGCAGTTCCGGAGACTGGGCGTGATGGGCGACTGGGAACACCCGTACCTGACGCTCTCGCCCGAGTACGAGGCGAAGCAGGTCGAGGTCTTCGGCGAGATGGCCCGCCGCGGGTACATCTACCGCAGCCTGTATTCAGTGTACTGGTGTCCCGTGGACGAGACGGCCCTGGCCGAGGCGGAGATCGAGTACCGCGAGAAGACGTCGCCCTCCATCTACGTGGCCTTTGACGTGACGGACGGCCGCGGCCGGCTGCCCGCCGGGGCGCGACTGGTGATCTGGACCACCACGCCCTGGACGATCCCCGCCAACCTGGCCATCGCGGTCCATCCCGACGCCCGCTACGTGGCCGTTGAGACGGAGCGGGGCCTGCTGGTCCTGGCGGAGCCGCTGGTGGAGCGGGTGCTGTCCGCCCTGGGCCTGTCGGAGCGGGGCCGTGCCGGTTCCTGGCTGGGGCGCGAGCTGGAAGGCGTGCTCTACCGGCACCCCCTCTTCGACCGCACCTCGCCGGTGGTGACGGCCGACCATGTGAGCATGGAGGAGGGGACCGGGCTGGTCCACACCGCACCGGGCCACGGCCAGGAGGACTTTGAGGTTGGCCGGCGGTACGGCCTGCCGGTGCTCAGCCCCATCGACGATGGCGGGCGCTTTACCGAGGAGGCGGGACCCTTCGCAGGCGAGTTCTACGCCGACGCCAACCCCAAGATCGTCCGAGCCCTGGACGAGGCGGGGGCTCTGCTGGCCGAGGGTACCATCCGACACCAGTACGCCCACTGCTGGCGCTGCCGGCAGCCGGTGATCTACCGGGCCACCACCCAGTGGTTCGCCTCCGTGGAGGGCTTCCGGGAGCGGGCCCTGGCGGCCATCGATGAGGTGCGCTGGATCCCTGCCTGGGGCCGCGAGCGCATCCGCAACATGGTGGCCGACCGCGGCGACTGGTGCATCTCCCGCCAGCGGGCCTGGGGCGTCCCCATCCCGGTGTTCTACTGCGAGGCCTGCCAGGAGCCCGTGATCACCGACGAGTCCATCCGCGCCGTCGCCGACCTCTTCCGGCGGGAGGGCTCCAACGCCTGGTTCCTCCGGGAGGCGAAGGAGATCCTGCCCGAGGGGTTCACCTGCCCCCACTGCGGCGCCCGGGGCGGCTTCCGCAAGGAGACGGACATCATGGACGTCTGGTTCGACTCGGGCTCCAGTCATGCCGCGGTGCTGGAGACTCGGGACGAGCTCACCTGGCCGGCCGACCTCTACCTGGAAGGCAGCGACCAGCACCGGGGCTGGTTCCAGTCGTCCCTGCTGACGGCCGTCGCCACCCGCGGCCGGGCCCCCTACCGGGCGGTCCTCACCCACGGGTTCGTGGTGGAGGGACG
>QGUQ01000056.1 GCA_003242195.1 Bacillota bacterium
TCGGAACGGTGCGAAGGCGTGCGCCATTTCGACGCCGGGCGGCAGGACGGCTCTGGGAACGCCAGCCGGGAGGCCTGCGGCCATCGCCATCCGGCGACGTGGCTGTCGCGTGCGGGCGGGCGATGGGGGCTCGGCGTCGTCCCCGCGGCCCGTAACGGCCAGGTCTGCCGGCTCCGCATCCGGCTCCGCATCCACCGCTTCAGACTCCGCCGGCGGGGCCGGGAGTACCGACGGTTGCTCCGCCGCGGCATCGTGTGGCGTCTCGGCCGAGAGCTCCAAAGCCATCTCTGCGAGTTCCGATCCCGCCGTCTCTGCCAGTTCCGGCGCCATATCCGCGGGTTCCGGCACTGGCTCCGGTTCAGGTTCCGGGGCTAGCTCCGCTTCAGGTTCCGGGGCGGAGTCCGGGCCGGCCTGGGCTGCGGCTTCCTGACACGGTCCGGCCATGGCTTCCAGCCCGGGCTCGGTTTCGAGTCCCTGAACCGAGTCCGCCGGCACAAGATCGCCGGGTTGTGGCGGCGCCGAAGCCGCCACGCCCGCCAAGGCCTCCTCAGGAGGCGGCGGCGTGCCGGTGGCGGTGCCACCGCCGGGAACGGGTTCCGGGGCTGCGCCGCTGCCCGCGAGGGTCCCGCCGACGCCGCGCGCACCGGCCTCGGGCAGGCTGTTGTCTGCGGGGAGGGCTGCGGCGCTGTAACGTCCGTGGCCGTTGCTTCCCGCAGGCGCGGGGAGCGGGGAGGGCCGCTTCCCTGCCCCGGCTGCCCCCAGCGCCGTCACGGGTGCGGTCGCCGAGAGCGGCTGACGCGGGCCGCCGAAGTAGGTGACGAGGCCGGCGTACAGAGCGGTGGCCAGTTCGGCGACGGGCCAGCCCGCGGGTATGCTTACCCGCACCACCGGCCCGGCGACGCCGGTTGGGCGGGCGGGTAGCAGCTCCCAGGTGTCGACGGGCACGTGGCACTGCCGCACCGGGCCCCGCCCGCAGGCCTGCAAGGCACGGGCCAGTACCCTCGCCAGCCGCCAGCTGGCCAGCGGGTGGTGGCGCGCTCCTTCCACCGTGGCGGCGCGAGCCACGGCGTCCACCGTGACCGTGATGGCGGCGTCGCTGGCGGCCGGCGGTTCGTCCCGGGACCCGATGGCCGGCACGATGTCGGCCCCCGCCGCCCGGAGGCGGGCGGCCAGTTCCTGCTCCAGCGCCGCACGGGCGCGGGCGATCCCGCCCTCCACGTGAAGGGTGACCCGGCGCCGGAGAAGCACCGAGTCGACGGCGGCGACGCCGGAAACGGGATCGACGTGAACCGAGTGGCCGAGGTGCTCGAGGACTCTCACCCACGTGGCGGTCCCGCCGGGATCGACGGGTACGAGCCACCGGTGCCGGATCACGACCTGCATGTGCGTCCCCCCTGGCGCGCTGGTTCACCATACGCGCTCGCACCGCAGGGCGTTCCGCCCAGGACGGGTGGGCAGGAGCCCATTTCAGTTTCAGTTCCGGCCGGTGGGCCCGCCCAGCATGGCGCCCAGCAAGCCGCCGTAGACGGCGTGGGCCGCGGCCGCCACGAAGGCGCTGCGGGCACCGGAGAAGCCCATGCCCAGGAAGCCGGGGCCGGGGCCGCCGTAGCCCAGCGCTCCCAGCAGGGGCAGTATGACCAGGGCTCCGATCAACCAGACGGCTAGCCCGTAGGCTACGCCGGTGACGGCGTTGCCCGCGGGGGCGACGGTCCGGAACAGGATGCCCCAGAGGACCGCCGCCACCAGGAGCAGCGCCACCCCCGTAAGGGAAACCGCCGGCGACGCCACGATGGCGCCCTCTTCCAGCCGCAGGGCGGACGCGACGAAGCGGCTGAAGGCGCCGCGCTCGGTGCCCAGGAGGGGCTGGAGCACGTAAACCGTTGCGATCTGGGCGAGGCCGGCGATCACCGACGCGCCGGCCACGCGTGCCAGTGGCGCCGCGCGAACCTGTGCCATGTTCTCCACTCCTCGCCACGGGTCTCGCGGGTAATATGCCCCACCCGGGGCCGCCGGGTCCCGGGGAGCCGGCGCCGGCACCGCGCCGGGCGGTGTGGAGTGGGAAGGACCTTGCCCGGTTCGTCCCGATGGGCTACGTTGGGGCTGGTGTCAGGCAGGATCCCGTCGGATGCCGGCGCCTTGCAAGCGCGGAAACCGTCCTGGAAAGGGGAAGAGCGGGGGTCGAGGAATGTCACGGTTCCTGAAGCCGCTGGCCGTGGTCGCCACCGTCAGCATGTACCTGGTCCTGATTGCCGGTGCCCTCGTGTCCGCTACCGGCTCGGGCGACGGTTGCGGCCGGTCGTGGCCGCTGTGCGGCTCGCCGGTGTGGACGGTCGAGGCGGTGATCGAGTTCAGCCATCGCGTGATCTCGGGCCTGGCCGCGCTGGCCGTCGTGGCCTTCGTACCGGTGGCGCTGCGCGCCCTGCCCGGCCGCCGGGACGCACGCTGGCTGGGCTTCCTGGGGGTCGGCTTCCTGGTCCTGCAGTCGGGCCTCGGGGCGGGCGTGGTCCTCTGGGGCCAGCCCGACGCCGTGCTCGCCCTCCATTTCGGCATCTCTCTCGCGTCCTTTGCCGCCGTGGCATTGCTGGCGGTGCTCGTGTTCCAGGAGGCCGGGGCTGCCGGGGACGCGCGGCCGGGCGCCCTGGCGGGCGTTGCGCCGATGGCGTTCGTCCCCCCGTCACCTCGGCTGCGGCGGTGGATCTGGTTCACCCTGGCGTTGAGCTACGTGATCGTGTACACGGGGGCGTACGTGCGCCATACCCTGTCCAGCTTGGCCTGTCCCGCGTGGCCGCTGTGCGGCGTGCCGGTGACGGGGGCGGCTGCCATCCAGATGACCCACCGCGCCGGAGCGGGCCTGCTGGCCCTGGCCATCGCCGTCCTGGCGTGGCTGGCTTACCGGGAGCGGCATGCCAGGCCGGACCTGTTCCGCGGCAGCGTGGCGGCGCTCATCCTCGTGGGCTTGCAGAGCATCACCGGCGGGCTGATCGTGCTCACCCGCCTGTCGCTGGCCTCCACGCTCACCCACAGCGGCGTGATCACCCTGCTGTTCGCCGTCCTGGCCTACCTGTGTCTCCAGGTGGCCCGTGACGAGGCGGGAGAGCCTGGCGGCCGGCGAGCGGCGCTGGCACCCGTCGCTTCCGGTGGAGACACCGCCCGGGTAGCCGCCCACTCTTGAGTCAAAGACGCGGAGACGCGGAGCCACGGCTCGCGGGGGTGAGCCGTGGCTCGTTGCATTTTCCCCTGCTTTTTCCTGTTTTCGCTTTAGCGGCTAGAGGAGGCTGACGTCCAGGACCATGGCTGTGAAGAGGGAGAGCAGGTAGATGTTGGAGTAACTGAACAGGGCCCGGGCCCGGCTCTCCGAGCCGTCTCCCAAGAGCGCGTGGGCCGCCCGCACGAGCTGGCCGCCCAGCAACAGCGCGGCCAGCAGGTACAACCAGCCTAGCACACCGAAGGCGTACAGGACCAGGGTCGTGGCCACCAGCAGCCAGGTATAGAGGTAGATCTGCCGGCGGGTGGCCTCCTCGCCGCGGACGACCGGCAGCATGGGTACCCGGGCCTGGGCGTACTCGTCCCGCAGGGCCAGGGCCAGCGCCCAGAAGTGGGGCGGCGTCCAGAAGAAGACGATGAGGAACATGATGAAGGCAGCCCAGTCCACTCTCCCGGTCACCGCCGCCCAGCCGATCAGCGGTCCCACGGCGCCGGCGGCGCCGCCGATGACGATGTTCTGCGGCGTGCGCCGCTTCAACCACACCGTGTAGACGAGCACATAAAATAGGATGCCGCCTACCGCGAGGTAAGCCGTCAAGGGATTGACGAGGGCGTAGAGCAGGACGAAGGAGGTCACGCCCAGGGCGACGGCAAAGGCGACCGCCCGCGCCGGCGTCACGCGACCCGTCACCACGGGCCGCTTGCTGGTCCGTCGCATGACGGCGTCGATGTCCCGGTCGAGGACGTGGTTCAGCGCGCCCGCCGACCCGCCGGCCATCAGCGTGCCGGCCAGGGTGGCCAGCAGAACGCCGGGGGCCGGGGCGTCACCCTCCGCGACCCACATGGCGGCGGCCGTGGTGATGAGCACGAGCAGCATGACGCCTGGCTTCATCAAGATGAGGTAGTCGCGCAGCGCCTCGCTGAGGCTCGTTCCCAGGGACCGGGTGAGCACCGCGCTGTTCGGAACGCTCATCGACCTTGCCTCCATCCCCGCAGAGTGGCCGGGAGCCATCCCCAAAAATCTTATTACTTCAGACAAAGAATGCCTTGATCGGGGCGTTCAATGCTTCCGAGCGGGCACCCCATTTGGGCGCGGGCGTCGTCCGTCCGACGCCCGATGCGGCATCGGTTATAAGCCCGATGGCCCCGTTGCGCCACGTCGGG
The DNA here is from genome assembly GCA_003242195.1 of Bacillota bacterium. Lineage (GTDB taxonomy): Bacteria > Bacillota > Sulfobacillia > Thermaerobacterales > Thermaerobacteraceae > ZC4RG37. The sequence continues at coordinate 4,369 of QGUQ01000056.1, forward strand.
GACTCTTGATATCGAGACTCGAAAGAGACTCGGGCGCGTCGAGGCTTCGCCACCATTCTACCGATTGGAGCGGCAGACACAAGGGAGATCCTTTTGAGCGCCCGTTTGAAATTGCAACAGATGTCAAGTCTCGCCTTGCGTGGTAGGGGGTGATCCCGTACAATCCTAGGGGATCGCCACCGGGTTAACACCCTACATGATCCGACCACACTTTTCGTAACTCGTTTTAGAAGTGGCTACTGAATGCGAACACGTTGCGCCGGAACCCCCAGCGGCCGGTCGGCTTCCATCCGGGGCGCTCCGGCGCAAGGGGGAAGGGGAGGCGGACGGGTTGGAGGCGCGTAGTACGGTGCCGCAGGATGCCGAGGGAGCGAACCGGCGCACGGGTACTCTCGCCAGCGTACTCGTCGCCATCGTTCTCCTCGCCGGCGTGGCCAGCACGCTCTACGCCTTCCAGCGGTGGTGGTTGCCGCCGCTGATCTCGGAGAACGGGGCGGCCATCGACCGGCTGTTCAACCGGCAGATGGTCGCCATGGGCGTCGTCTTCGTGCTCACCCAGGGCATGCTGGCCTGGTTCGTCTGGCGCGCCAGCCGGAGCGAGCGGGCGCTTTACTGGCACGAGAACCGGCGGCTGGAGATCGGCTGGACCGTCGCCACGGCCGTCGTCATGGCGACCTTCATCCTGATGGGTTACCAGATCTGGGCGGCGCTGCACACGCCGGCGGCGGCCGCGGCGGGCGGCAAGACCGCCGTCGTCGAGGTGTGGGGCCGGCAGTTCTACTGGGTGGCTCGCTATCCCGGCCCCGACGGCCAGTTTGGGGCCGTGGACCGGCAGTTCGAAGATTCCCAGAACAATCCCCTGGGCATCGACCCCAATGACCCGGCGGGCAAGGACGACATCGTGATCGACGGTTCCAAGGAACCCATCCCGCTGCCCGCGGGGTACAAGGTGACCGTGCGGCTGCGATCCAAGGACGTGATCCACAGCTTCTTCGTTCCCCACTTGCGGGTGAAGCTGGACGCGGTGCCGGGCCAGGTCAACGAGCTGTACATCGACGCGACGCAGCCCGGTCGCTATGAGATCGTCTGCGCTGAGCTCTGCGGCGTCGGCCATTTCCAGATGCGGGGCGAGGTCCAGGTCATGGAAGAGGCCGAGTGGCAGGCCTGGCTCCAGCAGAAGGCGGCGCAGCAGTGAGCGGGCGACCGCGGCGAGCCGGTCAGCCGACGGCGGGCGGTGTCTTCGGGAGAGGAGGAGAGGTCGATGGCGCACGGCGGAGCCCGAGCGGTCACGACGGCCGGGCAGCACGTGCACGCCGGTCATCACCATGAGCCGCGCAGCTTCTGGCGGCGCTACGTCTTCAGCACCGATCACAAGGTGATCGGCATCCAGTTCCTCGTGACCTCGCTGCTCATGGCCGCGGTTGGCGGCTTCCTGGCCATGCTCATGCGTCTCCAGCTGGGGTGGCCGGGCCGGGAGTGGCCCTTGCTGGAGGCCATCATGCCCAACGCTTTCAAGGGCGGCAAGATGAACCCGGACTTCTTCTACGGCGCCGTCACCATGCACGGCACCATCATGGTGTTCTTCTTCCTGACGACGGCGCTGAGCGGCGGCTTCGCCAACTTCCTGATCCCGCTGCAGATCGGCGCGCGGGACATGGCCTTCCCCGTGCTGAACATGATCTCGTACTGGCTGTTCCCGGTGGCCATCATTTTCGCCGTTGCGTCCTTCTTCGTGGAGGGCGGCGCGCCGGGCACCGGGTGGACGGCCTACACGCCCCTGAGCGTCCGCGAGCCGGTGGGCCAGACGCTGTGGCTGATCTCGGTGTTCATCCTGATGCTGGCGTTCCTGGCGGGCGGCATCAACTACATCACCACGACCTTGAACATGCGGACCAAGGGCATGTCCATGAGCCGCCTGCCCCTGACGGTCTGGGCGCTGTTCCTCACGGCCCTGGTCGGGCTGTTCGCCTTCCCGCCGCTGATGGCGGCCGTCCTGATGCTGCTCTTCGACCGCCTGGGCGGCACCAGCTTCTTCATCCCCGACGGCGGCGGTGACCCGATCCTGTACCAGCACCTGTTCTGGTTCTTCGGCCACCCCGAGGTCTACATCGTGATCCTGCCCGCCATGGGCATCGTGTCCGAGGTGCTGGCCACCAGCGTGCGCAAGCCGATCTTCGGTTATCGCTACATGGTCGGCTCCATGGTGGCCATCTCCACCCTGAGCTTCCTGGTCTGGGGCCACCACATGTTCGCCAGCGGCATGAGCCCCGACCTGGGCACGATCTTCATGGCGACGACGCTGGCCATCGGCATCCCGTCGGCGGTCAAGGTGTTCAGCTGGCTGGCGACCATCTACCGGGGCAAGATGCGGTTCACCAGTGCGGCGCTGTTCGCCGTCGGGTTCGTGTCCCTCTTCATCACGGGCGGCATCACGGGGATCGTCCTGGGCAATCCGTCCACGGACCTCTACTTCCACGACACGTACATGGTCGTCGGCCACTTCCACCTGGTGATGGGTGCGGCCGCGCTGTTCGGTCTGTTCGCCGGCATCTACCACTGGTTCCCGAAGATGTTCGGCCGAATGATGAACGAGCGGCTGGGCAAGATCCACTTCGCGCTGACGTTCCTCGGCATCTACGGCACCTTCTTCCCCATGCACTTCCTGGGTACGGCCGGGATGCCGCGGCGAATCTATGACTGGCACGCCTACAGCTTCCTGCAGGACATGGACCTGCTGAACGTCGTCATCTCCGTGTCGGCGTTCGTGGTGGGCGCGGCCCAGCTGATCTTCGCCTACAACTTCTTCTACAGCATGTTCCGCGGCCCCAAGGCCGAGCGGAATCCGTGGCAGGCCAACACGCTGGAGTGGTGGGCGCCGTCGCCGCCGCCCCATGGCAACTGGGACGAGACCGAGCCGGTCGTCTATCGCTGGCCGTATGAGTACAGCGCCAAGGACGCGCCGCCGGGCACCGACCATATCCCGCAATGGGTGCCGCAGCCGGCGGCCGAACCCGCCGGTGCCGGCAGCCGTGGCCGCTGAGGAGCGGGCCCGGCCCGGGGAGGCGGGGCGGCACGCGGGCCGCTGACCGCCCCGCCTCCCCGGCGGGTATGCCGGTAACGGGTAACGGCCGGTGCGAAGGGACGGTGAAAGGCGATGCCGGCGACAACGAAGGCACCGCCGCGACGGCGCCGGCGGCAGTACGGTGGCCACGCGGCGGTGGCCGGTGCGGGGCTGGCCGGTGCGCGCGGCGGGGGCGCAGCGGACGGCCGCGGGCGTGGTGGCCGTGGCGGCGACGGCGGACGGTCCTTCGACGAGGACGAGGCCCGCGCCCGCTCGGCGACCATGGCCGTGTGGCTGGTGGTGGCCGCCGTCCTCATCATGTTCATGGGCTTCACCAGCACCTACGTGGTGCGCAGCGCGGAGCCGGGCTGGGTGCGGGAGCGCCTGCCGGGTCTGCTGTGGCTCAACACGGCCGTTCTCGTCGCCAGCAGCGTCACCATGGAAGCCGTGCGCTGGCGCTTGCGCCGGGGCGACGTGGCGGGCGCCCGGCGGGCCCTGGCCCTGACCGCCGTCCTTGGACTGGCCTTCGTGGCCGGGCAGGTGACGGCCTGGCTGCAGTGGTCTGCGGCGGGCTTTGGCGTCAACCGTAGCACCCACGCCGCCTTCTTCTATCTGCTGACCGGCACGCACGCCGCCCACGTCACCGGCGGCCTGCTGGCCCTGATCTACGGCCTGGTGCGCTTCGCCCGTCCGGCAGCGACGGCGCGGGCCTTGGCCGGAACGGCCACCAACATCGCATACTACTGGCATTTTGTCGACGTGTTGTGGCTGTACGTGTTCGCGCTGCTCCTACTGTGAGCGCCGGGCGTGATTCCGGTGCGCGGCGGCACGGGCGCGGGCGCACAGCCATCGGGACGGGGGTGTTGGGATGAGCACGATCGAGGCGACGCAGCACCCGCTGGCCGCCGACCAGGAGGCGGTGCTGCGGTCGGAGTGGGGCGGGGGCAAGTCGCCCTTCGCGGTCGAGCACTCCAAGCTCGGCATGTGGATCTTCCTCGGGTCGGACGTCCTGGTGTTCGCCTCGCTGTTGACGGCCTACGGGGTGGCCCGGCTGAAGGCACCGACATGGCCCGACCGGACCGTTGTCTTCGAGGGGCTGTGGCTGGTCACCCTGATGACCTTCATCCTGATTAGCAGCAGCTCCACCATGGCGGCCGCGGTGGGCGCGGCGCGGCGCGGCGATCAGAAGGCGGCGGTACGCTTCCTGCTCCTGACCTTGCTCGGTGGCCTGTTCTTCCTGGGTTCGCAGGCCTTCGAGTGGTCCAAGATGATTCACGAGGGCGCCCGCCTGTTCGCCAATCCCTGGGGCGTGCCGCAGTTCTCGGCCAGCTTCTTCGTGATCACCGGTTTCCACGGATTCCACGTGCTGACCGGCCTGATCTACCTGGCGGTGGTCACGATCAGGGCCATGCGCGGCCGCTACTCGGGCCTGGGCGTGGAAGTGGCGGGTCTGTACTGGCACTTCGTGGACCTGGTCTGGGTGTTCGTCTTCACACTGTTCTACCTGATCTGACGGGCTCGGACGGAGGAGGAAAGCGGCCCATGACCGGAACGCACGAGGCGATGGCCCACGGGGGGCACGAGCACGGCGGGAACCGGCTCTACCTGATCACCTGGGTC
>QGUQ01000057.1 GCA_003242195.1 Bacillota bacterium
CCGCCGCTTGCGTCGCCCTCGGCCTGGCGGCGCTGGCGCTGGCGCGGGCCGTGGCGCGGGCGGCGGCGGAAGCGGTGGGCACCGCGCCCCTCCCGGTGCGGGCCGGCTTGGCCGTGGTGCCCTGGAACCCGGCGGGTCCCGGCCTCTCCACGCCCCTGCTGGCCGCGGCGATGGCGGTGACCGTGGCATCGGTCGCGCTCCTGGCGGCCGTGCAGGAGGGCCGGCGGCAGAGCCCGCGGACGGACGACGCCCCTTGGGCGTGCGGCTACGCCTACTCGCGCCGGATGGCCTACACCTCCATGGCCTTCGCCCAGCCACTGCGGGTCTTGTTCCGTTCCTCGTACGCGTTGCAGGCGGCGGCCCGGGGGGCCGGTCCCTGGCTGGGGCGCTTGGGCGCCGCGGCCATGGGGCTCCTCCGGCGCGCGGAGCCCTTGTGGGAGAGCGGGCTGTACCGCCCCCTGGGCCGGGGTGCCGTCTGGGTGGGGCGCCGCGTGCAGTCGATCCAGATGGGGAACGTGCGGGTGTACGGCCTCTACCTGATCGTGACGTTGATCGTGTTGCTCTTGAGCGCTGCGCGCTAGGAGGGTGGCACCATGGATGCCGCGGCCGGGTTGGGGATCGCCCTGCTCCAGGCCTTGCTGGTGCTGTTGCTGGCCCCTCTGTACACGGGGCTGGCGCGGGTGCTGCGGGCCAAGCTTCACTCCCGCAGGGGCCCGGGGATTCTCCAGGACTACCGCGACTTGTGGAAGCTCATGAAGCGCCAGGAGGTCGTTCCCGGCGAGGCGGGCTGGGTGTTCCGGGCGGCCCCTTGCGTCATCCTCGGAACCGCTTTGCTCATCGCCATGTTCGTGCCCATCTTGACCGTGCGGAGCCCGCTGGGGATGGCCGGGGATCTCATCCTGGTCGTCTACCTCTTCGCCGTCGTGCGCTTCTTCTTTGCCGCCAGTGGGTTGGAGTCCGGCAACCCCTTCGCGGGTACCGGCGCGAGCAGGGAAATGGCCCTGGGCGTCCTGGTGGAGCCGGTGATCCTCCTGGTCCTCTTCGTCATGGCGCTCCTGGCCGGGTCCACCGAGCTGGGCGTCATCGCCGGGAAGATGGCCGAAGGCGAGTTGCCGTACCAAAGTCCCTCCGTCTGGCTGGGGGCGATCGCCTTTGCCATGGCGACCTTCATCGAGACGGGCAAACTGCCCTTCGACCTGGCGGAGGCGGAACAGGAGATCCAGGAAGGACCCTTGATGGAGTATTCCGGCCCCTCGCTCGCCCTGTTGAAGTGGGGCCTGGGCGTGAAACAGCTGGTGGTCGTAGCCCTGTTCCTGGCCATGTTCTTCCCCTTCGGCGCCGCGGCAGCGCCGGGGCTCGGACCCCTGGTGACGGCGACGGTAGCGTGGGTGTTGAAGGTCACCGCCGTCTACCTGATCGCCGCCGTGCTGGAGAACGGCATGGCGCGGTTCCACCTGTACCGCGTCCCCGTGGTGACCGGGGTGGCGTTGGGGCTCTCGCTGCTGTCATTGGTCTTTTACGCTGTCCATCCGTAGGTAGGAAATGGGGAGGGAGAGCCGGTGCCGCCCGCAGCGGGCATGATCGACAGCATGGCCGTCCTCCTGCTGGTGACGTCGCTGCTGGTCGTGGAAGCCAGGAGGTTGCGGACGGCTGCGTACATGTACGCGGTGCAGTCGCTGGTGCTGGTATCCATCTTCCTGGCACTGGCCGTGGTGATGGGGGCAAAGCCTCTTTTTGTCTGGTCGGCGACCGCTCTGGCGACCAAGGTGATCCTGGTACCGTATCTCCTCCTGCGCACGATCCAGCGCGTGGGTGAGGAAGAGGTCGAGGGCGCCTTGAGCACGGCGACGTCGGTGGTCATCGCCGCGCTGCTGGTCGCCCTCTCCTTCGGGGTCACCGGGCTGTTGCATGAATACGCCATCCTGCGGGTCAAGATCGTGCTGGCCGTTTCCGTCGCCCATTTCCTGCTGGGGCTGCTGGCCATCCTTACCCAGAAGAACGCCCTCAAGCAGATCCTGGGCTACTGTCTGATGGAGAACGGCTCCCACCTGACCCTGGCGTTGACCGCGTACAACGCGCCGGAAACGGTGGAAATCGGCATCGTGACGGACGCCGTCTTCGCCGTCGTCATCATGCTGATCCTGGTGCGCCGGCTGCACAGCGGCTTCGGGACGCTGAACAGCGACAGGTACACCCTACTCAAGGGTTAGGCGCCCAGGAGATCCCCACGGCTCCCGATGCCGGGGTGGCCGGCTGGCTAGACGCTGAAGAAGGCCGGATCGGTGACGGTGATGGTCTTGGACTTCATCATCAGCTTGCCGGCGGTCCTGTACTCCTGTATCAACCGGCTGACCGTCTCGCGGCTGGTGCCGGCCATCCTCGCCAGGTCGCTGGTGGTTAGCGGGCACGGGATCCGGATGGTGGAGTCGTCTACGGGCTCGCCGAGGTCCTGGATGAGAATGCCGATCAGGTGTCGCACGCGATCGGCAGCATGGGCCTGGGCGAGTCGCTGGCATCGTACCTCCCGCTCGTAGAGTTTGTCACCCATGAGCCGGATCAGATGGATCAAGATCGGTGGGGCGTCCTGGACCAGGCGCTCGAACACATCGGTGGGGAAGAAGATCAACTCCACATCGGTGACGGTTTCACCGGAGAAGCGGTAGTACTCGTCCTTGAAGAGTCCGACGTAGGGAAAGATGCTGTAGGGTTTTTCGTAAAGGAAGAGCTGGGTGGAGCAGTTCTCATCCGTACTAACCAGTCGAATGTATCCCGACGTCAGAAAGTAGATTCGGTCCCGCGGGTCACCCTCCATGAAGAGGATCTGTCCTCTTTGATACCGCCGCATAAAAGCGTATTCACCGAGTTCTTCCAAGCGACTTCGCGGTAACGGTCGGAAGAGGGGAAACTGGTACAAAAACGTACCTAAGGCCGTCGCCACGACCATCACCCCCGAATCCATTCCCTCCCATGACCTAGTGTAACCTTATGGGAAACCGGAAACAATCGAGATCAGGCACTAATTGTCACAACTAGTCGCACATTCTTTGTTTATAACAATGATCAACACTGGTTCACAATTTGGTGTGAAGGACTGCGCTTCTTTGCTTGCTCACAATGCATCAGGACGGGACGAAACCATGGGAGTTCGAAGGAGATGTTTGCGGGACTTTCTTGCAACTCGCTATCGATTTTGAGTGGGGTACGGTAAAGGGGGAAGTTCGCCGACTTACGAGTATGGGGACGGGTATGCGACACTAGAGGCGACGAGCTCGGGAACCCGGACGGGTTCCGGGACGGGACGGAGGCGAGGGCAGGCGTTGATCCTGGGAATCGGGATCGATCTCGTCAGCGTTGAGCGGATCCGCGGCGTGGTGGAGCGGCGGGGTGCCCGTTGGCTCGAGCGCGTCTTCTCGCCCGCCGAGCGGCAGGATGCCGGGACGGGTCCCCACCGGTGGCGCCGCCTGGCGGCACGCTGGGCCGCCAAGGAGGCCTTCGCCAAGGCGCTGGGGACGGGGGTGCGGGGCTTCCGCTGGCGTGACATCGAGGTGCGCCGGGATGCCGATGGGCGGCCGGTCCTCCACCTGACGGGGGCGGCCGCCGAGCGCCTGCGTGCCGCCGGTGTGGTCCGCGTGCACCTGAGTCTCTCCCACGACTCCGAATGGGCGGTCGCCCAGGTGATCCTGGAAGGCGGGGACGGGCACGGGCGCCCTTCCTGTTGAGGCTCGCCGGGGCCACGCCTTGGGCAGGGCTGGAACGGGGTGAGGCGGGATGTGGTTATTGGGTGCGGAAGCCACGCGCCGGGCGGACCGGGCAGCCATGGAAGCCGGGCTATCCGGCCCGGTGCTGATGGAGACGGCGGGCCGGACGGCCGCCGCCGTGCTCCTCGCCCTGGCGGGCGCGCCGGATCCGCGCCGCCCGGTGGTGGTGCTGGCCGGAGGCGGGAACAACGGCGGGGACGGCATGGTCCTGGCCCGGTGGCTCGCCCGCTGGGCGGGCCCGGCGGCGGTGAGGGTGTACTTGCTGGCCGACCCCGACCGGTTGCGGGGCGAGGCCGCGATACAATGGTGGCTGCTGCGCCGGGAAGGCGTGCCGGTCCGCTGGCGGGGAGGAGATGGGCCGGCAGGCCGGGCCGGGGTCCAGCCCGCGCCGAACGGCGGTGCGGGGGGAACCGGCGACGGTGCGGCCCCCGGGGAGGACGATTTCCTGGCGGCCCTGCGGGCGGATGCGGCACGGGCCCTGGTGGCCGTTGACGCCTTGCTGGGCGTGGGAGCACGCGGCCCCTTGCGGCCCCCGGCAGCGGCTGCCTTGCGGGCGCTGGCCGCGGGCGGGGCGCCCGTCCTCGCCCTGGATTTGCCGTCGGGGCTCGATCCCGACACGGGAGAGGCGGCCCCGGAAACGCCTCGCGCTACGTGGACGGTCACCTTCGGCGTTCCCAAGTGGGGGCTCGTCCTGCGGGACGGGCCCGAGCGGGCCGGGGAGGTGCTGGTGGCGGACATCGGCTGGCCGGAGGCGCCGGTTCCTCCCGCAGGTGGGGACGGTGGCGAGCCGCCGGCGGCACGGGTCATCGACCCTGTCCTCGCCCGGGAGTTGGTGCCCCGTCGGCCGCCCGGTGCCCACAAGGGAACGGCCGGGCACGTCACCGTCATCGGTGGGCGGGCAGGCCAGGCCGGCGCACCCTTGCTGGCCGCCCGTGCCGCCCTGCGAGCCGGGGCCGGAACGGTGACCGTCGCGGTGCCCGCCAGCGTGCGCCCGGAAGTGGCGGCCCAGGAGGCGGCGCTCATGACCTATCCCCTGCCCGACCGGGAGGGCGAGGTCGACAAGGGCGCCGCCGAAGCCGTGGCGGCCCTGGAGGCCGGGCGTCCAGCGCGGCGGGCACGGGTGATCGGTCCCGGGCTGGGACAGGGGCGGGATGCCGCCCACTGCCTCATGGCGTGGCTGGGTGGCGCGGGGCCAGGGGAGGTTCCGCCCACCGTGCTGGACGCCGACGGGCTCAACTTGGTGGCCGCGGCGGGTGTGGAGCGGCTGCGCCATCGCCCCGGCCCCTTCCCCCTGGTGCTCACCCCCCACCCCGGGGAGGCGGCTCGCTTGCTGGGGTGCGGGACCGGCGAGGTCCAGGCGGACCGGCCGCGGGCGGCGTTGCGCCTGGCGGAGCGGTCCGGGGCCGTGGTCGTGCTGAAGGGTTACGGGACGCTGGTGGCGGATCCGCACGGCCGGCTGTATTTCTGCAGCCGCGGGAACCCCGGCATGGCGACAGCGGGCATGGGGGATGCCCTGGCTGGCGTCATCGGCGCCCTGCTGGCCCAGGGCCTGGAGCCGGTGGAGGCGGCCGTGCTCGGCGTCTACCTGCACGCGCTGGCGGGCGACCTGGCGGCGGCAGCGGCGGGAGCGCCGCCTGCCGGGCGAGCCGCCGCGGGCTGGCCCGGGGCCTTCGCCCGCCTGACGGTAGGCGACGTCATCGAGCAGTTGCCCACGGCCATCGCCTGGTGCGCCCAGGGCCTGCCCAGCGGGACCGGCGTCGCGCCGGGGCCCGTACCGGGCGTGGTGTGGCTCCGGCCGCCGGTGGCGACGGGGAGGCAACCTCTTCGCGGCGGCGAACGTTGAAGCAGAGCCGGAGGGGGAGGTGCCGTCGTGGAAGGGCCGGGCCGCCGCATGTCCTTGCGGCCGACGTGGGTGGAGATCGACCTGGATGCTATCGCCCACAACCTGCGCCAGCTGCAACAGGTGGCTGCCCCGGCCCAGCTGATGGCCGTGGTGAAGGCCGACGGCTACGGCCACGGGGCCGTGATGGTGGCGAGGACGGCTCTCGCCCACGGAGCCCGGCGGCTGGCCGTGGCCATCGTGGAGGAGGGCGTGCACCTGCGGCAGTCGGCCATCGCCTGTCCGGTGCTGGTGCTGGGCTGGACGCCCCCCGAGCAATACGGCCTCGCCCTCCGCTACGACCTGGAGCTGACCGTCAGCAGCGAGGCCGAGGCCCGGGCCCTGGCGGAGGCGGCGCGGCGGGAGGGGCGGCGGGCCAAGATCCACCTCAAGATCGACACGGGGATGACCCGCCTGGGGTTGCGGGCAAGCGACCCGCGGCTGGGCGAGGTCGCCGCCCGGATCGCGGCGCTGGGCCACCTGGAAATCGTCGGCGTGTACACGCACCTGGCCACGGCCGACGACGGCGGCTCGCCGCTGAACGGCCGGCAGCTGGCTGCCTTCGAGGAGGCCCTCCACGTCCTAGCCCGCCACGGGGTGCGGCCCCTCTTGCGGCACGCGGCCAACAGCGCCGCCTTGTTGCGCCTGCCCGGGGCTCGCTTCGACCTGGTGCGCCCGGGCATCGCCCTTTACGGCCTCGAGGCCTTCCCGGGTGCCGTGGAGCGCTTTGGCCTGCGCCCGGCCCTGGCATGGAAGACCCGCGTAGCCCTGGTCAAGGAGGTTCCAGCCGGCACGCCCGTGGGCTACGGGGCCACCCATGTCACCTCCCGGCCTTCCCGCATCGCCACGCTGCCCGTGGGTTATGCCGACGGCTTGCGGCGCGCCCTGTCCAACCGAGGCCAGGTCCTGATCAACGGGCGCCGCGTGCCCATCGTCGGCCGCGTCTGCATGGACCAGGTCATGGTCGACGTGACCGACGCGGGACCGGTGGCGGTAGGCGACGAGGTGGTCCTCATCGGCGTCCAGGGCGAGGAGCGCATCACAGCCGACGAGATGGCCGGCTGGATGGATACCATCGGTTACGAGGTCGTCACCGGTATCGGCCGCCGCGTCCCCCGCATCTACTATCGCGGAGGACGTCCCATCGCCAGCACGCCGGTCGGGCACCTGCTGTGACCCGGCCCGCTCCGCGGCCGGCCCGGCGGCCCTGCACGGTGCGCTCCCACCGGGCGGGGACACGGCGAGGAGGCGGGAAACGATGGAAGAAGGGGTCTACCCGTCGATGGTGTCGGCGGCGACGCCGGCAGGGCGGGGCGGCGGGGCCGGCCGGCCTCTCGCCCGCGACGAGCGGTTGCGCCGCGGTTACACGGAAATGGGTCCCCTCAACCGGAGGCTGGCGGAGGAGTGGGTGCCGGGGGAGCTGGAGCTCCGGTGCTGGGAGTGGGGTGGGGAGGGCGGTTGACGTGGAGGTACGCCGCGGGGATATCTTCTATGCCGACCTGCGCCCTGTGGTGGGGTCGGAGCAAGGCGGCGTGCGCCCGGTCCTCGTCATCCAGAACGACATCGGCAACCGCTACAGCCCGACGGTCATCGTCGCGGCCATCACCTCACAGATCAACAAGGCCAAGCTGCCGACGCACGTGGAGCTCCCGGCCGGGGCCTACGGCCTCGAGCGCGACTCGGTGATCCTCCTGGAGCAGATCCGCACCATCGACAAGCAGCGGCTGCTGGAGCGGGTCGCCCATCTGGACCAGGGCGTCATGCGCCGGGTCGACGTGGCCATCGGCATCAGCCTCGGGCTCCGCGAGCCCTGACCCGGAAATAACAACAGGCCGGGCAATGGGACGCGCGAGATGAAGCGCCCCAGACCGACCGGAAGAACCCGGCGACGAGGGAAGAAGGACAGGCATGCAACCGGAGTTGCTGGTCGAGGTCACCCGGGGCGGTTACGTCGAGAGCCGCCATTGGGGACATGCCGTGGTGGTGGACGGCGAGGGCCGCCCGGTGGCTGCCTTCGGTGATCCGGAGCACGTCACCTTCCTGCGTTCGACGTTGAAACCCTTTCAGGCGCTGGCCGTGGTCGCCGCGGGCGCCGCCGACCGCTTCGGGTTCGACGCCGCGGACATCGCACTGATGTGCGGCTCTCACACGGGGGAGCCGTTGCACGTCGACCGGGCCGCCGGGATGCTGCGGAAGATCGGGTTGGGGCCCGAGGCCCTGGCCTGCGGCGTTCACGCCCCCGTTTCCCCGGCCGCCCGGCGTGCCCTGCGCGAGGCGGGGCAGGAGCCCACGCCGCTGCACAACAACTGTTCGGGCAAGCACGCGGGCATGCTGGCCCTGGCCCGCCACCGCGGCTGGCCTCCCGAGGGATACCAGCGCCCGGATCATCCCGTCCAGGAGGAGATCCGACGCCTGGTGGCGCGGCTGACCGGGCTGGCCCCCGGTACCGGCGGCCTGATCGAGGCCACGGACGGGTGCGGCGTCGTCACCTTCGGGATGCCGCTGGTGGCGGCGGCGCGGCTGTTCTCCCTCCTGGCCCGGCCGGAGCGTCTGCCCGGGCCGCTGGGACCGGCCCTGGCCCGCGTCCGGGAGGCCATAGTCGCCCACCCGGAGATGGTGCGAGGCGAGGGCGAGTTCGACACCGAGGTGATCCGGGTCACCGGCGGTGCCTGGATCGGCAAGGTCGGCGCCGAGGGCTTCTACGCCGCGGCCCTGGCCTCGGGGCACGGCCTCGCCCTGAAGATCGCCGACGGCGGCGACCGCGCCCGGCCGGTGGCCGTCATCGCCATCCTTCGGCGACTCGGCCTGCTTCCTTCCGGCGCCGGCGACCTGGCGGCCCGCTGGGGCCGCCAGCCGGTGCGCAACCTGCGGGGGGAGGTGGTGGGCGAGATCCGCCCGGCCGGGCCGCTGGCCGGCGCGTAGCGGCGGCCGGACGGAGGGTACAATCCCACGGACGCCGGCGGAGGGAGGGGGTTCCCATGGCGCTCCCTGAGGAAGAACTACTCCGCATCGACGACATGGCCACGCTGGAACGGGTGGTCAAGGGGTGCACCCGCTGTCGCCTGCGGGCGAGCTGTCGCGGCGTCGTGTTCGGCGACGGCAACCCGCGGGCGCGGGTCATGCTGATCGGGGAGGGGCCCGGTGCCGACGAGGACCGCCTGGGCCGGCCCTTCGTGGGCCGGGCCGGCCACTTGCTGGACCGCATCCTGGCCGCCTGCGGGTTCGAGCGGCAGCGCCACGTATACATCGCCAACATCGTCAAATGCCGGCCGCCGGGCAACCGCACGCCCACCCCGGACGAGCGGGCGGCCTGCCTGCCCAACCTGCGCGCCCAGATGCGGCTGATCAACCCGGTGATCGTCGTCCTGCTGGGTTCGACCGCCCTGCAG
>QGUQ01000058.1 GCA_003242195.1 Bacillota bacterium
CCTGCCCGAAAGGTGAGGCAGGTTCCAGGGGGCCGGTCACCGTGGGCCCGCGGGCCCTCTCGCCGGCGCGACGCAGGGCCTCCACCTCAGCGTGGGGGCCACCTGCCAGGCGGTGGTAGCCCTCCCCCACCACGCGGCCCTCCCGGACCAGTACCGCTCCGACCACGGGGTTGGGGCTCGTGCGACCCCGCGCCCGGGCGGCCAGGACCAGGGCCCGGCGCATCCAGCGCCTGTCCTCATCGGTCCAGGCGGCGGGCGGCGCGGGTGCAGCCATGGCCGTTGCCGGCAGGGCCGGCGCGGGCCGATCCCGCTCCAGCGGGTTCAAGGGTCGAACCTCCTTGGAAGGGGCAGGGGAAAGGAGCCACGGGGGAGAGAGGAACCGGCTGGCCAGAGGATGGGATACCCCACGGACGCGAGCGGTACGGGGCACCGCCCGCTGACGCTGCGCCAGGGGTGCGCAAGCACGGCCCGGCACGCCCGTGGCACCCGCAGGCCGTGCCACGGCCACGAAAAATGCCCCGGCTGCTGGCACACCGGGGCAGAGGACGGGCATGCCGGGACATCACCGGCCGTCACCAGCGGCATCGGGCCTGCTGCCCTTGCCGGGCGGCCGGTCTCGCCTCGGCCCACGCCCTGCCTCCTTCTCCCATCCGGACTATACCGTCGGCGCCGGGATCTCACCGGACTCCTGCCCGCCGCCCGGGGATGTCACCTCACCGGGGAACCGGTCCCCGTCCGTGGCGGAACCGATCACACCATGGCGGCAGGCTCGCGGGCTCGTCGCGGGACCGGCCGTCGCGGCCCCGCGCATCACCGCCGGTCGGGAATTGGGCAACCGCCCTCACCCTGCCCCGAAGGAGACATCGACGTCTTGTTCCATTGTCCTTTCGCCCTGGCGGGCGGTTTTCTTCGAGTATAAGACAAGGTGCCTTTGATTTCCACTGGAGGGACGACGATGCAAGCAGGCGCCGCGGTCCTGGCCGGCAGGACCCCGGGCGGAAGGTCCCGCGGGCCGTCGACCCGGCCGGGCGGGTCCGCGCGGTCCCCCGCCCTCAGGTGGCCGGCGGACCCGCGATATCCTGGCGCATCTGACGGCCGGGGAAGCGGATGCGTTCCGCCGCCCCGTAGGCGCGGCGGCGGGCCTCCTCGAGGTCACCGCCCAACCCGGTCACCGCCACCACGCGGCCCCCGGCGGTCACCCATCCCCCTGCCCTGCACCGGGTACCCGCGTGGTACAGATGAACGCCGGGCAGGGCGGCCGCCTCCTCGAGCCCGGTGATGGGCAGGTCGTGCTGCGGCTTGCCCGGATAGCCCGGTGCCGCCAGGACGACGCACACGGCCGCCAGCTCCCGGACTCGCAGGGTGCCCTCCAGGCGCCCGGTGGCCGCCGCCAGGAACAGCCGGGCCACATCGCCTTCCAGCCGGGGCAGGATCACCTGCGCTTCGGGGTCTCCCAGCCGGCAGTTGAACTCCAGCACGCGGGGACCGTCGGCCGTCAGCATCAATCCCGCGTAGAGCACGCCCCGGTACGCCGCTCCCTCCTCCGCCAACCCGGCCACGGCGGGCTCCAGGATCTCCCGCCGCACCCGCTCCAGGATGCCGGGCGTCGCGTCGGGTACCGGCGAGTAGGCTCCCATGCCACCCGTGTTGGGTCCCCGGTCTCCGTCCCGGAGCCGCTTGTGGTCACGGGCGGGCGGCAGCAGTTCCAGACGTTTCCCATCGGTGATGGCCAGTACCGACAGTTCCCGCCCCTCCAGCCGTTCCTCGATGACCACGCGCCGGCCGGCGTCCCCGAAGGCCCCCCGGCGCATGAGCAGGTCCACGGCCTCCAGGGCCTCGCCGGTGCTGCCGCAGACGAAGACGCCCTTGCCCGCCGCCAGCCCGTCGGCCTTCACCACCCACGGCCCGGGGTGGCGGCGGAGGAAGTCCTCGGCCTCGGCCGGTTCCGTGAAGACGCGGCCGGGTGCCGTCGGAATGCCGTGGCGTGCCATGAACTCCTTGGCGAAGGCCTTGCTGCCCTCGATGCGGGCCGCGGCCTGGCGGGGCCCGAAGACCGGGATGCCCGCCGCCTCCAGCCGGTCCGCCAGGCCCGCCACCAGGGGCGCCTCGGGCCCCACCACCGCCAGGTCGACCCGCTCCGCCGCCAGGGTCCGGCACATATCCTCCAGGTCCAGGGGGTCGACGTCCAGGCAGCGCACCCCGTCGGCGGCGATGCCATCGTTCCCCGGCAGGGCCAGCACCTCCCGGACCGACGGGCTGCGCCGCAGCAACCTGACCAGCGCGTGCTCCCGGCCCCCGCCGCCGATCACCGCCACCCGCACGGCCCCTCCACCTCCCGCATCTCAGTGACGGAAGTGCCTCTCCCCCGTGAAGACCATGGCGATCCCGTGGCGGTCGGCCGCGGCGATCACTTCCTCATCCCGCACCGACCCGCCCGGCTGGACGATGGCCACCACCCCCGCCGCTGCGGCCCGCTCCACCGAGTCGGGGAAGGGGAAGAACCCGTCGGAGGCCAGAACCGCTCCCGCGGCCGCGCCGCCCGCCTGGGCCAGCGCCTGTTCCACGGCCCGCACCCGGCTTGTCTGGCCGGTGCCGATGCCCAGCGTGCGCAGGCCGCCTGGCACCCGCCCGGCCACGACGATGGCGTTGGAGCGGCAGTGCTTGACGGCCCGCCAGGCGAACCGCAGCAACTCCAGCTCAGCGGCCCCGGGCTGGCGGCGCGTGACAATGCGCCAGGCGCCGGAATCGTCCCGGTCGCCGGCCCGGTCGGCCTCCTGAAGCAGCAGGCCGCCGGAGATGGTGCGCACCTCCAGGGCGGGGACGGACTGCTGCGGGTCTGCCACCAGCACCCGCAGGTTCTTCCGGGACGACAGCCGCTCCAGGGCCGCCGGCTCCACCGCCGGGGCGATGATCACCTCGAGGAAGATCTCCCCCAGCCGCCGGGCCGTCTCCTCGTCCAGCGACCGGTTGAGGGCGACGATGCCGCCGAAGATGGACTCGGGATCCGCGTCCCGAGCTAGCGTGAAGGCCTCGGCGAGGGTAGCCGCCGTCCCGATGCCGCAGGGGGTTCCGTGCTTGACCGCCACCGCCGCCGGTTCCGCGAATTCCCACACCGCCCGCCAGGCGGCATCGGCGTCGAGGAGGTTGTTGTACGAGAGCTCCTTGCCCATGAGCTGGCGGGCGCCGGCCACGCCCGCTCCCGGCCGGCCGTCCCTACCGGCCCTTCCCGCCGGGTCCGGCAGGGCCAGCACGTAGAGGGCTGCCGACTGGTGGGGGTTCTCGCCGTAACGCAGCCGCCGTGCCCGGCGCAGGGGTACCGCCAGGCCCTCGGGCCAGGGATCGCCGCCGTCGCGGCAGCGGTCCGGGCCTGCAGCGGCGCCGGGGAGGCCCCCCGGTCCCCCGCCCAGCGTGGCGGCGATCACCGCGTCGTAGTAGGCGGTATGGGCGAAGGCCTTGACCGCCAGCTGGCGCCGCAGGTCCCGCGGCACCTCCCCCGCTTCCTCCAGGGCGGCGACCACCCGGGGATAGTCGTCGGGGTCCACCACCACCGTCACGTCGGGCCAGTTCTTGGCGGCCGCCCGGATCAGGGCGGGCCCTCCGATGTCGATGTGTTCCAGCAGCTCGTCCCCGGAGACCCCGGCCGCGGCCGCCTCCGCAAAGGGGTAGAGGTTCACGGCCACCAGGTCGATGGGGACGAACCCGCGCTCGGCCAGCGCCTCCATGTCCGGCCGATGGCGGCGCCGGGCCAGGATGCCGGCGTGGACGGCCGGGTGCAGGGTCTTGACGCGGCCGTCCAGGAGCTCGGGGAAGCCGGTCACCTCGCTGACGGGGGTCACGGGCACGCCGGCCTCCCGGAGCACGGTCGCCGTGCTGCCCGTGGAGACCACCTCCCATCCCTGCCGGTGGAGCGCCCGTCCGAGGTCTGCGATCCCCCGCTTGTCGGCCACGCTCAGCAGGGCCCGCCGGCGCACTCCCTCCTTGGGCCGCCCCGGTCCCCGTTCCTCCGTCCCGCGCTCGGCGGCCCGCTCGCCGCCCGCCGGCGCGCCGCTCTCCGAACCAGGGTTCACGGGCATCACCCCTCCCCCGTCATCCCACGATCTCGTCGACAGGCGCGGGCAGGCGCTCCGGCACCGGCCCGCGCACCCGCACACGCCGTCCCTCCACCTCAAGGCGGCCGTTGGCGAAGAGCCACACCGCCAGGGGATAGATGCGATGTTCCTCCTGCTGGATGCGCCGGGTCAGGGAGGCCTCGTCGTCCTCCTCCCTCACTTCCACCGCGGCCTGCAGGATGATCGGCCCCGTGTCCACCCCTTCGTCCACGAAGTGCACGGTACAGCCCGTCACCTTGACCCCGTGGGCCAGCGCCTGGCGGACGGCGTGCCGTCCGGGGAAGGCCGGCAGCAAGGAGGGGTGGACGTTCATGATGCGGTGGCGGTAGGCAGCCACCACGGACGGCCCGAGGATCCGCATGTAACCGGCCAACACCACCAGGTCCGGTCGCCACCGGTCCAGTTCCCGCAGGGTGGCCCGATCCCACGCGGCCCGCCCGGTGTCCCCCGGCGGGTCCGGTTCCAGCAGGACGGCCGGCTTGCCGGCCGTCCTGGCCCGCTCCAGAGCGCGGGCGCCGGGCCGGTCGGAGAGCACGGCCACGATCCTGGCACCCAGGACGCCCGCCGCCTCGGCGTCCAGCAACGCCTGCAGGTTGGACCCCTCGCCCGACACCATGACCACGACCCGCACGCGGCCTGCCTCCCTCCGCCGCCCTCCTCCGGCACCCCGCCCTCGCCGCCTCCGGGGCACCTCACGACGCCGTCACGGGTCAACGGCAGGGCAACGCTGCCACGGCGACGCCCCCACGGTCCGGTTCGGTCCCGTTCCTCAACGCCACTCCACGCCCGGCGGCCCCTCCACCACGCGCCCGATGACCGGCACGGGCTCCCCCAGCACCTCCGCGGCCACCCGGGTGGCCGCCTCCGCCTGCTCGGCCGGGACGATGACGGCAAAGCCGATGCCCAGGTTGAACACCCGTTCCATCTCCTCGCCGGGCACGCCTCCCAATTCCTGGAGCACGCGGAAGACGGGCGGCACCCGCCAGCTCCCCCGCTCCAGGACCGCGCGGCACCCCGGCGGCAGCGCCCGCGGCAGGTTGCCCGGCAAGCCCCCGCCCGTGATGTGGGCCATGCCCCGGACCTCCACCGCCGCCAGCAGACGCCGCACGACGCCGGCGTACAGGCGCGTCGGCGCCAGCACCGCCTCGGCCAGGGAGGTGTCCAGTCCCGGCGGCCGGTCCCGCCAGTCCAGACCCGCTGCCGCGACGATGGCACGGATCAAGGAGAACCCGTTGCTGTGCGGCCCCGATGAAGGCAGTCCGACGATCACGTCCCCCGGGCGGACGGCCCGGCCATCCACCAGACGGCCCTCCCGGGCGATGCCCACGGCGAACCCGGCCAGTTCCACACCCCCCGGCGGCAGCAGGCCGGGCACCTCGGCGGTCTCGCCCCCCAGAAGGGCGCAGCCTGCCTCCAGGCACGCGTCGGCCATCCCCCGGACCAGCACCGCGACCCGCTCGGGTTCCAGGCGGTCGACGGCCACGTAGTCCAGGAAGAACAGCGGTTCGGCACCATGGGCGAGGAGGTCGTTGACGTTCATCGCCACCAGGTCGCGGCCGATCTCCTCCCACCGCCCGCAGGCCCGGGCCACCTCCAGCTTGGTTCCCACCCCGTCGCAGGTGGCCAGCAGCACCGGCTTTCCGTCGCCGCACCCGAGCACGGCCGGGTCCAGGCGGAAGAACCCGGCGAAGTCGCCGATGCCCCGCAGCACCTCCGGCCTGCGGGTCCGGTCCGCCTCGGCGGCGATCAGCCGGACCACCCGGTCCGCCGCTGCCAGGCTGACGCCCGCTTGCTCATAGGTCCATCCCGCTGGCCCGGCCGCAGCGCCGGCTCCGGCACCGCCAGGGGCCCCGGGAGCGCCCGCGGTCCGGGCCCGCCGGCCGGCTTCCCTCCCCGTCAACTCCGGGCCCATGGCACATCCTCCCTGCCGCTCGCCGGGGCTCGACCCGCTGCCGGTACCCCGGCCACATCCGGTACCGGGCCGGGGATGACCTCGGGGGACACCGGATACCGGCCCGTGAAACAGCCGAGGCAGAAGGCCGCCAGCGGCTGGCCCGTGGCGGCCACCATGCCCTCCAGGGAGAGGAAGTGGAGGGAATCGGCCTCCACCACTCGTCGCATCTCCTCCACGCGGTGGCGGGCCGCCAACAGTTCTTCCCGATCGGCGGTGTCCACGCCGTAGTAGCAGGGGTGCAGGTAGGGTGGCGCCGCGATCCGCAGGTGGACTTCGCTGGCACCGGCCTCCCGCAGTGCCCGCACCAGGCGGCGGACCGTGGTACCGCGCACCAGGGAGTCGTCCACCAGCACCACGCGGCGCCCCGCCACCACCTCCGGCACGGGGTTCAGCTTGATGCGGACGCTCTCCGCCCGCGCCCGCGGGTCCGGCCGGAGGAAGGTCCGCCCGACGTACCGGTTCTTGACCAGGCCGGGCTCGTGGGGGATGCCCGACTCCTCGCTATAGCCGGCGGCCACGGGCAAGCTCGAGTCGGGCACGCCGATGACCACGTCCGCCGCCACCGGGTGCTCGCGGGCCAGTCGCCGGCCCAGTTCCTTCCGGACCTCGTAGACGCTCCGGCCACCGAAGCGGCTATCGGGCCGGGCGAAGTAGACGTACTCGAAGATGCAGAAGGCCGGCCGGGCGCTCTCGCCGGGGACCTCGCCGGGTGCCTCCAGCCGCCCGGCGCGGGGGCCGGCGTCGTCGATCCAGAGCCACTCCCCCGGGGCCACTTCGCGGACGGTCTCCGCGCCGATGGTGTCAAAGGCGCAGGTCTCGGAGGCGACCACCCAGGCCGGGCCCAGGCGCCCCAGCACCAGCGGGCGGATGCCGCGGGGATCGCGGGCGGCCAGCAGGCCGGCGGGCGTCAGGGCCACGATGGCGAAGGCCCCGCGGACGCGTTCCAGGGCAGCCACCAGGGCCCGGGCGACCCCCTCACCGTCCCCCGCCCCAGGGGCCAGTTGTTCCGCCAGGCGCCCCAGGACCTCGCTGTCCGAGGTGGTGGTGAAGCGCACGCCCCGTTGGCGCAGCCACGCCCGCACGCCCTCGCTCCCCACCAGCTGGCCATTGTGGGCCAGGGCGAAGGGCACGCCCGCGGTCGTGAAGAGCAGCGGTTGGGCATTCTCCGGCCGGCTGCCGCCGGTGGTGGCGTAGCGCACGTGGCCCACGGCCGCCTGGGCGGGCCCGACCGCGGCGAGGCGCGCCAGCCGGCTCGCGGTGAAGACCTCGGCAACCAGCCCATTGCCCTTCTCCACCACCAGGGGCCCGCCGGGGCGGCAGGTCGCGATGCCGGCGCTGTCCTGTCCCCGGTGCTGCAGGGCGTACAGGGCTTGGCACGCCAGCGCCACGGCCCGCGGGTGGCGCCAGATCCCGAAGACGCCGCACTCCTCCCTCACCTCCCGGAGGAAGGGCACGCCGGGAGCCACCTCCGGCCCCCCTTCCCGGACGCTCGGGGCTCGGCTCAACCGCCGGTGGCCAGCGCGCACGGGATCGCCTCCTCCCACACTCGCAGCAGGCCGCCCACCGGTTCGTCCAGCCACAGGCGCCCGCCGATGCGCAGGCGCAAGCGGGGTTCCCGGATCACGCGGCCGATGGCGGTGCAGGGGACCTCCCAGGCCGACGCCCGCTCCGCCAGGAGCCGGGCCCCGTCGGGGTCGGTGGCGAGGAGCACGCGGGAGGGCGCCTCGCCGAACAGGAGTTCATCCACGCGGCAGCCGTGCACCCAGCCGCTGGGCAGGTCCACCTCCGCACCCAGCACGGCCCCCGCGGGCGGGACCCCGGGAGCAGGGGAACCGCCCCCGAAGCACATCTCGGACAGTGCCACGGCCAGGCCGCCTTCGGCCAGGTCATGGGCAACCCGCACCGTTCCGTCGGCCACCGCTCGGCGGACCAGCTCCTGGACACGGCGCTCCATCTCCCAGTCGATGGGCGCCAGCGGGCCGGCCACGCACCCATGGACCCGCTTGAGGTACTCGCTGCCTCCCAGGAAGCCCCGAGGCGGCCCCAGCAGCAGGATCACCTGGCCCGGATCGGTGAAGTGGTTGACGGCGAGGCGGGAGGGATCCTCCAGCACCCCCACCACACCCACCACGGGCGTCGGATCGATGTCGCGCCCGCCGGTCTCGTTGTACAGGCTGACGTTGCCCCCCACCACGGGGATGCCCAGCTCCCGGCAGGCCTCGGCCAGGCCGTCGACGGCGGCGGACAGTTGCCCGTAGACCTCGGGATGCTCGGGATTGCCGAAGTTCAGGCAGTTGGTCAGGCCCAGGGGCCGGCCGCCCACGCAGCTCACGTTGCGCGCCGCCTCGGCCACCGCCAGGGCCGCACCCCGCCGGGGATCCAGCGCCGTGTAGCGCCCGTTGCCGTCCACGGCGGCGGCGATGGCCTGGCGGCTCCCCGGAACCCGCACCACGGCGGCGTCGCCGGAGCCCGGGCGCAGCACGGTGTTCGTCTGCACCATGTGGTCGAACTGGCTGTACACCCACGCCTTGGACGCGATGGCGGGCGAGGCCAGCAGCCGCCGCAGGGCCGCGCCGGCCTCGTGACGGTCCCGGGGGTCCGCCACCGCCGCGGGGTCGACGACGGGCGGCGGGGGAAGGTGGGCCGGCGGGGTGTAGGTGGGCGCCCCGCGGGTGAGGACCTCCACCGACACCTCGGCCACCACGCGCCCCTCCTCCCGCACGCGAAACAGGCCGTCGTCGGTGACGCGGCCGATCACCGCCGCCTCGACGCCCCAACGGCGGCAGATCTCCCGCACCTCCGCCTCCCGTTCGGGTGCTACGAGGGCCAGCATCCGCTCCTGGGATTCCGAGAGCACCACTTCGTAGGCCGTCATACCCGGCTCCCGCCGGGGCACCCGCGCCACGTCGATGTCCACCCCGGTCCCGGCCCGGCCCGCCGTCTCGGCGCAGGCC
>QGUQ01000059.1 GCA_003242195.1 Bacillota bacterium
TTGCTTGTCACTAGTCTTGTTTTGTTTATTTGTTTTTTTTTTTTTTTATCTCTCGTGCGCCGCCCGACTCTTCAACTCTCTTTTCGTCCGACACGTCCAATTTTTATAAGAGACAGGGCAAGTGCTGGCGGAGACGACCGTGCCCACCCAGGCAGAGGAGGGCCCCGGCCCTGCCGTGGAGCGGCTCGCGGCCGCGGTCCGGGAGCTGGTCGCCGCGGGTGCGCCGCGGCTCCTGGCGGCCGGGGTGGGGGCGCCGGGGCCCCTGGACCTGCCCGCGGGGCGATTCATCGGCTCGCCCAACCTGCCCGGCTGGGACGGCTTCCCCCTGCGGGAGGAACTGGCCGGGCGCCTTGGCGTGCCCGTGTGGGTCGACAACGACGCCAACGTGGCGGCCCTGGCGGAGGCCCGGGCGGGCGCGGGGCAGGGCGCCCGCGTCATGCTCTACGTCACCGTGGGCACGGGCATCGGCGGCGGCCTGGTGGTGGACGGGCGCCTGTTCAGCGGCGCCAACGGCAACGGGTTGGAGATCGGCCACGTCACCGTCGATCCCGACGGCCCGCCCTGTGGCTGCGGCAACCGGGGCTGCTGGGAGGCGCTGGCGTCCGGGCCCGCCCTGGGGCGGCTGGCCGAGCAGCGCCTGGGGAAGAACCCGCGCAGCCCGGACGGCCGGTGGACGGCCGCCGGCGTCCTGGAGCGGGCGGAACAGGGGGACGCCGCGGCCCGGGCCTTGATGGAAGAGTACGCGGGCTGGCTGGGTCTGGGCCTGGCGAGCATGGTCAACGCCTTCAACCCCGACCGGGTGGTCCTGGGGGGCGGCGTGATGAAGCGATACGCGCTGCTGGCGCCGGCCATGGAGCGGGAGATGCGGCGGCGGGCGCTGGCGGCCAACGCGGCGGCGGCCCGGCTGTGCCCGGCCGGCCTGGGCGGGCGCGCCGGGCTGATCGGTGCCGCCCTGCTGGCGTGGGACGGTCTGGCGGGCTGAGCCTTCCGACCGGCGGGACGGGCCAGGACCGGGCCGGCGGGCCGCGAAGCCAGCCGCAGCCAGGCGATCATCGGGGAGGATCTGCCATGGTCAAGGTGTTCCTGCGGCTGGAGGGCCTGGCCGTCGCCCTCTGCGCCATCCTTGCCTACGCCCGCGCAGGCGCGGGCGGCTGGGCGCCCTTTGTGGTCTTCCTCCTGCTCCCGGACGTCTTGGGGCTCGTTCCCTTCCTGGTGGCCCAGCAGCGCCTGGATCGGCGGCCCGCCCCGGCCGGGCGCGGGGCGCGCGGCCGGGGCGGGGAGGGGCGCCTGCTGCCGCCCGGCCTGTTCGTCCTGTATAACGTGGCCCACGCCTATTTCACGCCGCTGGCGTTTGCCGCGGCGGGCCTGCTGGTCTCCGGCGCCCCCTACTGGCCGCTGCTGGGGTGGGTCGCCCACATCGGGTTGGACCGGGCCGCGGGCTACGGCCTCAAGCTCTACCCCTACTTCCGGCAGACCCACCTCCAACTGGAAGAACCGTCGCTACGCGGCTGGTGAGAGGCCGGCTTGCCGGTGTCGGGTGCCCGGAGCCCGGGCGGCAGTGGGCCCGGGCTCCGGGCGGCGGCCGCCGCGGGAACCTGGCGGCCGCCCGTTCGTCCCAATCGATAGAGAGGTTTCCATGGAGAAGGGGTTGGCCGAATATGCCATGGCATGGCCCGGCCGCCGGTGACGCCCTGCCCCTGGGGCGCTACGGCCCGAGGTCGGGTGGTGCTGCCGGGAACCCGTCGGTCGAGACCGGCGAGACGGGGTCCGTCGCCTGGTGCGAGACGGCGCTGGTGGCGCGGCTGCGCACCGGCGACCGCGGGGCCTTCGCCGAGCTGGCCGAAACCTGGGGACCCCGCCTGTACCGTTACCTGATGCGCCTGGGCCTGGACCCGGAGACGGCCCTGGACTTCACCCAGGAAACCCTGGTGCGAGCGCTCCAGGCGATCCTGGGGGGCCGCGCGCCGGACCGGCCCGTGCCCTGGCTGTACCGCATCGCCACCAACCTGGCCCGGGACGATGCCCGCAGCGCCTACCGGCAGCGGGTGGGCCTGCACGGGACCATCGACGACAACGCCGGCCGGTTCATCTGGGACGACGGGGCCGCCGGTTGTGCGGCCGACCCGGCGGACGTGGTCACCCGGCAGAGCCTGGAGCGGGACCGCCGCGCCGCCGTGCGCCGGGCCCTGCTGGAGCTATCGCCGGAGTTGCGCGAGGTGGTGGTGCTGCGGGTCTTCGAGGAGCGGCCGGTGAGCGACGTGGCGGCCATTCTGGGCGTTCCTGCGGGCACGGTCAAGTCCCGGCTGCACCGTGCCTTGCGCGCCCTTCGGGCGGCGCTGGAAGCGGCGGGTGCCGGACCGGGAGGTGAGGGGCGTGGGTAGGTTCCGCGATCACCACCGGTGGGGACGCGGTCGCTCGCCGGTCGTGGGGGAGCTGTGGCGCGAGGCTCGGGAGGGAGCGGAAGCGACGGGCCATCCGCCGCTGTCGCTCCGGGAGGTGGAAGAGCTCTACGGGTGGCTGCGGCAGGCGGGGGATCCTCCCGTACCGGGCAACCTGGTCCCCACGCTGATGGCGGCCCTCGAGCGGGCGGCTGAGGAGGCCGAGATCGGGACGCCGGCACGGCAGGCGTGGCCACTGGATTCGCCGCCGGTCCCGGGCCACCTGGATGCCGCGCCGGGGTCCCGGGCCGCGGCGTCGGAGGAACCGGCTCCGGCCCGCGCGCGGGTCCGTCCCGGCCTGCGGGCGCTGGCCGCCCTGTTGTGGGCCGAGGCTCGCCTCCTGCCCCTGGCCTTCCTGGCCGTGCAGGGGGTGTTGCTCCTCCTGGCCTTCTGGATGAACGCGGTGCTGGCCGGGCTCATCGGGGAAGGGCTGGGAGGCCCGGGCACGGCAGGAGCCGGCGCGGCAGCGGGCAGAGGCCTGGCGTCAGGTGCGGCGGGCAGTGCTGGCGGTGCTGGCGTTTCCGGCGTCACCGCCGTGGCGGGCGGGGCCGGCTTCCTGTTCTTCCTGGCCCGGCACTCCGCCGACGCCTTCACCTGGGTCGCGCCCTGGCTGGGGACCTTCGTGGCGCTGGCTTCCTGGTGGCCGCGGCGCCGGGACGTGTGGGGCGACCTGGAGCGCTTGTCCCCCTTCCCCCCGTCCACCCGCCTGCTGGCGCGGGCGGCCGTGGCGGCCGCGGTGGCCACGGCGGGGGTCGTGGCGGCGGGCTTCTTCCAGCCGCCTCCCGGCGCCGAGTTCATGGCGCCGACGGCGACGCGCGGGGCTGCGGTGAGCCCGTGGCTGTCGCCGGTGGTGCCGGTTCTCCTGGCTCGGACGGCGCCCCTGTGGTTCGCCATCGCGTGGGCCTTGTGGTGGGCGCTGCGGGCGGGAACGCGCGGGGCGGTCGTCGCCTCGGCGGCCCTCTGGGGCGTCGTGATGGCCCTGGACCGGTCCCTGGGGCCGTGGAGCCCGCTGGCGGTGGGGCCGGCCCAGGCGGCCGTCGTACAAGGGGCCATGCTGGTGGCGGCGGCGGGCCTGCTGGTGGCCGTGGGCGGGCGGCTCAATGGGACGGAAGCGGCCGGGGCCGCGGCCCGGCCGGCGGGAGGTTCGATGCCGTAATGCTGCCGGCCATCGAGCTAGAAGCCGTCACCGTACGGTATCCCGGGACGCCGCCGGCGATCGCCCTGCAGGACGTCACCCTGCGCCTGTACCCCGGCGTGACGCTGGTGACGGGGCCCCCCGGTGCGGGAAAGTCCACCCTGCTGCGGGTGCTGGCCACGCTGCTGCCTCCCGCCAGTGGCGAGGTCCGGTATCCGTGGGGACGAGCCGCGACGGGTGCAGCGTTGCCGGCCGGTGCGGCCGCCGAGGCGCCGTGGGCCGTGCGGGGGCTCATCGGCTATGTGCCCCAGCAGGGCCGGGTGGCCGGGGGCCTCACCGTCGAGGCAGCGCTGCAGTACCTGGCCGCCGTGCGGGCGGTGGTCGACCACCGGGGGCGGGCCCGCGCCCTCATCGCCCGCTGGGGGCTGAGCGACGTGCGTGCCAGGCCCCTGGACCGCGTTTCCGGCGGCCAGCAGCGGCGGTGGCTCCTTGCCCAGAGCCGGCTCAACGATCCCGCCCTCTGGATCCTGGATGAACCCGCCCGCGGGCTGGATTACGACGGCATCCGCATCCTGCGGGAGGAACTGGCCGCTTACGCGGATGCCGCCGCCCGGGGCGAGCCCCGTTACGCCGTGCTGGTGGACAGCGAGGGGCGCCTCCACGACCTGGCGACGGCGGTGGTGGAGGTGGCCGCGGGACGGGTGGCGACCCGTCCTTTTCCCCCGGCGCAGCCGGTTTCGGCCTGGCATTGAAGCCGTCGGGCACGGAGCAGAGACGGCGACCCCGAACCATGGAGCAGGGCCAGTCCTGGGAGGCCCCCGGGAGGCGAGGGCGGGTGGACCGGCGAGTGTGGCGCGTGCTGCTGTGGGCGGTGTCCCTCGTTTACCTGTTCGTCCTGTTCAAGTTGACGGTCCTCAAGCGTCCAGGGACGGTACTGATCCTGTCCGGCCGAGTGGAACCGCTGCTTCTCGCGGCCCGCATCCAGTTTAGCAACTTCATCCCCTTCAAGACGATTCTCCAGTATCTCGCGGGTGAGCCCACACCTGGGGTCGCCGTGCGGAACCTGGTCGGCAACGTGGTCCTGTTCATCCCGCTGGGTGTTCTTTTGCCCGCAGTCCTGCCCGCGTTCGGACGGTTGCGGGCCGTCACCGCCGCGTCGTTTCTCCTGAGCCTGTCCATCGAGCTATTCCAACTGGTGACGGGTGCCGGCCAGTTCGACGTGGACGACCTGCTCCTCAACATGGGCGGCGCGGTCGCCGGGTGGTGGGGGCTGCGGTGGTTCGTCCGGGTCTTCCCCGTTGCCCGCTAGGGCTGGCCAGAAGGGGGCAGCGTAGCACGCCCGGGGGTCGACCGTTCCTGCCCTGCCATGGACGTCACATCCGCCCGTGAACGCCCAACCGCCCGCCGTCGGACCGACCCATCGCCGGTATCCGGTGAACCGGTACCTGCCCCGCTCGTCGTTAGGAGATGGAAACACCTCCCGGGGATGATGCGGGACGAGGCGCGCCACCCGCTGATACCCCGTCCGGCCCGCAGCCCAGGTCTTGGGACGAGGGGGCAAAGGGTCCATGGCATGGTTCCAACTCGACAACGTGCGGCCCGTGGCGCGGTACCAGTGGACCCGTCTGCGGCGGACCTGGCTGCTGCCCGTGGCTCCCGTAGGCGGCCTCGCCGTTGGGCTCCTGACCACCACCCAGACGGTAGCCGTCACCGGGGCGGGGGTGCTGCAGCAGGCGGCGTACTTTCTGTCGCTGCTGCACCTGGGGGTCATGGTGCTGACGGCCCTGGCCATCTACCCGGAGGCCGATGAGGACAGCACCGAGCTCCTGTGGACGTGGCCCGTGGACAACATCTCCCTGATTCTCGGCAAGTTCGCGGGGGTGGCGCCGCTGGCGGGGCTGGCGGCCCTGGGCGCGTTCCTCCTGCCGGCCGTGCTCATGGTGCGCTTCTGGTGGGGGAGCGGGCTCTCCCTCGGGTACCTGGCGGCGGAACTGGGGCTGCTGGCCCTGTGGCTGGGGACGGGCGCCCTCTTCGCCGCTGCGATGGGCGGCGCCCTGGGGCTGTGGGCCCGCGGGTGGCGCCTCTACGTCCCGCTGTTCGTCGTCTGGCTGGCGGGCACCATAGGTCCCAACGTGATCCGCAGTACGGTCGATTCCGACGCGACGTTATGGCACCTGTTCCAGTGGTCCTTAGCCGAGCTCCTCGTCGACGACGAAGCCGGATCCGACTTCTACGCGCTCCTGCCGCATGTCGGCGTCATCATCGCCCATCGCCTCACCTACGCGTGCGCCGCCCTCTTGCTGGCGGTCGCAGTCGCCCTTGGGTACCGGCGCACACGCCGCCTCGGCCGGCCGGCGCCCCGCTGGCTCGGAACCCTGGCCGGAGCACTGGTGCTGGCAACCGTGGCCCTTGCTCTGGGAACCGTCGTCCCCATGGAGCGGCGTGCCGGCGTGGCCCACCAGGAAATGGTTTTCTATCTCGACCGGGGCCGCCACGGAGGCGGTACCTCCGTCACCCTTTCCCAGGAGAACTCCGGTCCAGGCTTACACCGCCTCCACATCCCGTCCTACGATCTCCAGGTTGACGCCAGCCAGCCGCCCCTGTTGAGGGTGGATGCGGAATTCATCCTTGAGTACCGTGGGGATAAGCCCCTGTCGCGGCCGCAGCTGGGCCTGCGTCATGACTTCCAGATCGATGCGCTGTACGTCGATGGGGAACTGGCCCGTTTCTCCCGTTCCCGTGACGCCCTGTACCTTGAAGAAGTCTCCCTGGCGCCCGGCCAGTCCGTGCGAGTACGGCTGACCTACCACGGGCGGGTGGAGGCCTGGCGCTTTCGTCATGAATGGGGGGCCCGTGCCGGCACCATGTTCCTCCAGGCGGTGGACCTGCGCGCCTTCGTCCGCAGGGAGGGGCTGTACCTGCCGGCCTCCTACGGGTGGTACCCGCTCCCGGCGGATGGCCCCCTGGCGGAGGTCCTCGCATTGCCCTTCGGACATGGGTACTGGTTCTGGGAAGGCCCCGACCGAACCAGTGCGGGCGTCCTCCGACCGCCGGGGTCCGTTCCCCCGTCGCGCGAAAGGAGCCCCTACGACTGGCTGACCCCAACCTCCGACACGCCGGCCACCTTCCGCGTCCGGGTGCGCCGGGCCGGTTCCTATCCGGTGCTGTCAAACTTGCAGGACAGCAGCGATCCGCGGGCCCCCACGGTTTCGATGCTGGGGCGGTCCAACCACCTCACCCTCATCGGCTGGCCGCTGGCCGTGGCCCACACCGAGGCGGGTTCGATCTATCACCTGGCGGAAAACCGGGGCGCTCTGGAGCGAGGCCGGCGCATCCTGGAGACCTTTCGGGACAGCTACCGGCGCTTCGGGCAGGCCGTGCCGCGACTGCGCGTGGTCACCCTGCGGCTTGATCCGAATGTCCCATGGATCGTCGACCCGTACACGGGGGTGGTCCTGGACCATGGCTACAGAGGTTCGCCTGTCCCCCGGCGGGACGAGCTGCTGACCGCGGTGCTGGCGGGCGCACGGGAGCCCAGCCCGGCGGAGGAGTGCCTGGTTTCCAGCCTGGTGCGGTTCGATCACTCCCAGACTTCCCAGGCGGATCATCCCCTGGAGGGATTGGTGGGCGACTACTGCCAGGGCCTGCAAGGCGGGCCGACCACCGACGCCGTTGTCCGCTGGCTGGAACGAGCGCGGCCGGACGCGGTCCGGAAGGCCCTCGCCACCCTACACCAGATCGCGCGCCAGCGTCCCCTGACCGCCGAGGACCTGCGGGAGGTGCTGGGGTTGTGAACCGTGAACCGGCCGGCGGCTAGCCCGTCGTAGGGGATGGAGAACCTCCCGGGGGTGATCCGGAGTGAGGCGCGCCACGGGCGACCATCGCCGCAGGGCACGTCGCCCACGCCTGGCAGGGGAGGACGGAACGGTCCATGGAGCTGCAACTGGATAACGTGCGCAAGGTCTACCGCGGCGGCACCGCCGCCCTGGACGGCGTCACCCTGACGGTGGGGCCCGGGGTCTTCGGCCTGCTGGGGCCCAACGGCGCCGGCAAGAGCACGCTGCTCAAGATCCTGGCGACCCTGGTGACGCCCACCGCCGGCCGCGTCCGCGTCGGGCCCTTCGAGCTGCCCCGGCAGCAGCACGAGGTGCGCCAGCGGCTGGGTTACCTGCCGCAGGAGTTCGGGTGGTTCAACCAACTGACCGTGGAGGAGACCCTGGACTTCGCCGCCATCATGAAGGGCATTCACGACCCCGGCCGGCGCCGGAGCGAGATCGAGCGCTGGCTGGCGGAGGTCCACCTGGAGCATGCCCGGCACAAGCGGGTCGGCCGGCTGTCGGGAGGCATGCGGCGGCGGCTGGGCATCGCCCAGGCCCTGCTCAACGACCCGTCCTTGGTCCTGCTGGACGAGCCCACCGCCGGCCTCGACCCCGAGGAACGGGTCCGGTTCCGCCACCTGCTGGCCCGGCTGGGAGGGGAGCGGGTCATCATCCTGTCCACCCACGTAGTGGAGGACGTGGCCGCCGCCTGCGACCGGGTGGCGGTCATGGCCGGGGGTCGTCTGCGCTGGACCGGCCGCCCGGCCGAGCTGGCCCGGCTGGCGGCGGGGATGGTATGGGAGGTGGACGAGCCGGTTCGCGGCGGCGCGGTGGTCGTCGCGGCCCGTCGCGAGGGCGGGACCTTGCGCCAGCGGGTGCTGTCCCGGCGCCCGCCGGCACCCGGGGCTCGCCCGGCGGAGCCCGGGGTGGAGGACGGCTACGTGGCCCTGCTCAGCGGCCTGGCCGGTGGAGAGGAGGAGCGCCCATGACCTCCCTGACCTGGCATGTGGCGCGGTATCAGTGGACCCGCCTGCGGCGCAGCTGGTTGCTGCCTGCAGCCCCCGTAGGCGGACTCGCCGTGGGGCTCCTGACCGCCACCCAGACGGTAGCCGTCACCGGGGCGGGGGTGCTGCAGCAGGCGGTCTACTTTCTACCGCTACTGCACCTGGGGGTCATGGTCCTGGCCGCCCTGGCCATCTATCCGGAGGCCGACGAGGACAGCGCCGAGCTCCTGTGGAGTTGGCCCGTGGACAACGTGTCCGTGGTGCTGGGCAAGTTCGCGGGAGTGGTGCCGCTGGCGGGGCTGGCGGCCCTGGGTGCGTTCCTCCCGCCGGCCGCGATCATGGTGCGCTTCTGGTGGGGGAGCGGGCTTTCCCTCGGGTACCTGGCGGCGGAACTGGGGCTGCTGGCCCTGTGGCTGGGGACGGGGGCCCTCTTCGCCGGCGCGTTGGGCGGCGCCCTGGGCCTGTGGGCCCGCGGCTGGCGCCTGTACGCCCTGCTGCTGGTGGGGGGGCTGGCGGGGGGGCTGGGGCCGGGCTGGTCCCCAAAGGGGGTGCCCCGGGAAACCAGGCGCGGGAAAGTTTTGGGGGGGTCTTTCGCG
>QGUQ01000416.1 GCA_003242195.1 Bacillota bacterium
AAATTTGTAAAAGAGACCGGCGGGTTTATCAGTGGGCCCTGGACGAGGCCCTGGGGGCCGGAACGGCAAGGGGCATGCCGGCCAGCCCGGGGCGGCCCGGCAACGGGCCCGCCGGCGGGAGCCGTGGCGGTGGGGGCCCGTGGATCATCGACGCCTACGCCGGCATCGGCACCCTGGCGTTGCTGGCGGCGGCCCGCCTGGGCCTGGGGCGCCGGGGCGCCGGCGGCGCGGGGCGGCGAACCCGGGGCCGCGTGACCGCCATCGAGGTGGTGCCCGCGGCCACAGCCGACGCCGAGGCCAACGCGGCCTTCAACGGCATCGAGGATGTGGAGTTCGTCACCGGCCGGGTGGAAGAGGTGCTGCCCGCCCTGGCACGGGAGACGGCCGGAGGCGGGAGGCCGGACGTCATCCTGCTGGACCCGCCCCGCAAGGGCTGCGAGCCGGAGGCCCTGGCGGCCTGCCTGGAGCTGGCCCCGCCCCGCATCGTGTACGTGTCGTGCAATCCCGCCACCCTGGCCCGGGACCTGGCCGTGCTCTGCGACACGGGATCGGCCGCGGCACCGCCCGTCAGGGAGGCCGGCCGCCGCACCCGGCGGTACGCCCGCTACCGGCTGGTCCGGGTACAACCCGTGGACCTGTTTCCCCAGACGGCCCACGTGGAATGCGTGGCATCCCTCGAGCGGGTGGAGTGATGCTCCCCTTCGCGCATGGGGTGGATCAGGCCGGGGAGACCAGGGCCTCTCCATCGCGGCGATTTCCCTGGCGATCCCGGCGGAGGTCACGCAGCATCCACGAGCCTGCCAACCCGCCCTCCGTTTCCTGGTCTCGTCCATGATCTACCACCCGATCTCGGGACGGTTCCCGCCAGGGGGACGTCTTGACAGGCGTGAACCAGTGCACTAGTATCATAGTGCACTAGTTGGGTGGGATCCCAAGGAGGGCGGCGCATGCCTGAGCTCTTCGGGTCCGAATTCCGTCTGGACCCTTCGCGGCCCATCTACGTACAGATCATCGAGCGGGTCAAGGAAGCTCTGGCGCGGGGTGTCCTCTCCCCCGGCGACCAGATCCCCTCCCAGCGGGAGCTCGCCCAGCTCATCCGGGTCAACCCCAACACGGTCCAGCGGGCCTACCGGGAGATGGAGCACATGGGCCTTGTGGAGACTGCCCGCGGCACGGGCACCTTCATCACCCTCGATGCGGGTCGCGTCGCGGAGCTCCGCGAGGAGTTGGCCCGCCAGGCTCTGGCCCGTTTCCTGCGTACCCTGCGGGACCTGGGCTTCTCGGATGCGGAGATTGCCCAGCGCGTCCACGCCGCGCTGAAGGCCCGGCCCGATGGGCCCGGGCACGAGGAGGGAACCGCCCATGACGACGTTTGAAGCGCAGGCTCCCGGAACGGTCGAAGCCGCACCGCCACCACCGGCCCTCGTCTTCCGCAACGTGGAGAAGCGGTTCTGGCGCAACCAGGCGCTCGCCGGGGTCTCCTTCGAGCTGCCCCCGGGGGTGATCGTGGGGCTCGTCGGCACCAACGGCAGCGGCAAGTCCACGCTGCTCAAGCTGGCCGCAGGCCTGCTGCGCCCCACGCGAGGGGAGATCCGGATCTTCGGCCATCCGCCAGGCCGCGCCACCAAAGGGTTGGTGGCCTACGTCCCCGAAGTGGACCCGCTGTTTCCCTGGATGACCGTGCGGGAGACCATGCGCTTCACCCAGGCCTTCTTCGCCGACTGGGAGCCCGAGCGGGCGGAGGAGCTCCTGGACATCCTGGAGCTGCCCGGGAGCCGCCGCGTGGGCGAGCTGTCCAAGGGCATGCGCACGCGGCTGCGCCTTCTCCTGGCCCTGGCCCGATCCGCGCCGCTCCTCCTGTTGGACGAACCCCTTTCCGGCATCGACCCGCCTTCCCGCAGCCGGATCGTGGACGGCATTCTCGCCACCCACCGCCACGGGCAGCGGACCATCGTGCTGTCCACCCACGACCTCAAGTCGGCGGAACCGTTGTTCGACCGGCTGCTGGTGCTCGCGGCAGGTCGCGTCCGCCTGGAGGGAGACGTGGAGGAACTGCGCCAGGAACGCGGCCAGTCCATCGAGACCATCGTCGAGGAGGCGCTGGCATGAAGGCCGCTTTTCGTCAGCTCCTGTGGAAAGAGGTGCGCCAGGCCGCGCCGGCCGCCGCGGTCTTCCTGTTGGGCATCGTCCTGTGGGACGCCTTCGTCCGCAGCCGGATCGGCGTGTGGGCCGGGCCGCGATCGATCTTACCCGTAGCTGCCTTGCCCCTGGGTGTCCTCCCCTTCTGGGCCGTGTGGCGCATGGCCTATAGGCTCCGGAGGGACTACGCAACCCCCCATGCC
>QGUQ01000417.1 GCA_003242195.1 Bacillota bacterium
ACCGGAAGACGGGCGCCCTCTTCCGTGCCTGCGTGCGCATCGGCGGCTTGCTGGGCGGCGCGGACGAGGCCGCCCTGGCGCGGCTCACCGAGTATGCCACCGCCTTCGGCGAGGCCTTCCAGATCGTGGACGACATCCTGGACGTCATCGGCGACACGGCCGAGATGGGCAAGCGCGCGGGCAGCGATGCGCGGCAGGGCAAGGTGACAGTGCCGGGGCTGATCGGTATCGACGCGGCCCGTCGCCTGGCGGCGGAGGAAACGGAGCGGGCCGTGGCGAGCCTGGCCGGGTTCGGCCGGCAGGCCGACCTGCTGCGCTGGCTGGCGCGCCGCGTGCTGGCCCGCCGGCGCTGACGACGGGCGGGTGCCCGGGCGCCGCGGCAGGAGCGGGCACTTCGCGGCTGGTAATATATATCCATGGGGCATGGCCGCGGCGCCGGCGGCGGGCTTGCCGGCTGGCCACGCCCGTGTTACAATGGGCTTCCGCCGCTCGCCGTGAAGCGGCCATGGAGAGGCGCTGGCAGGCGCCGCTTCCTGATCGTAACTGGGCGACGCGGGCGAGAAGTGGTATAGAATCAGGACGGATAGGTACAGGAACCGCCATCATACCGCTTTCATCCTGTGAATCCGCGGGTGGCGCAGTATCCTAGTCGGCGCCCGCGCTTCTGAAGGCGGGCCTAAAAATCCGCCGTACGGGCACATCGATGAAGTTCCTGGTGGTGGCTGCCGACGCCCAGTCGGGGGTCACTGCTGGGAGTTAAGGGGCCGGGGCGATCTGCAAGGGCATGCAGGCGTGGACCCTGACCCCGCGGAGGCCCATGTGCGTGGTGGCGCGGCACGGCCAAGCCGCTACGGCATGGGGTAAGAACCTGCATGCGGGATGACCGTGTGCAGCGTAGCCCGCCCTGCGTGGGTAGGGTGGAGGAGCCCAACCGCCGGCGTGCTTCGGAGGGCCCCCGAACCGCCGGTGCGGTCTGAAACCCTACCTGCTAAACGGGCTAGGAAGCGCAGGGAGCCGCCGGGGAAAACCCCTAGGCTGTTTCCGTTACGGAAGGCATGCTGGGGATTACAGTGCGCGCTTAGTGGCAATCTAGCCCTGCTTGCGGCGACGCGGCAGGTCGGCTGCGCGAGGGGAAACCACCGGGCCGGCGACGGCCCGGTCAGCCGGCGGGAAAGCCTGCTAGACCTAAGCCGCAACGTTTACTCAGCATGCTGCCACTCGCGGCTTTTTTTATTCTTCGGGCGGCAATCCCTCGGGAGGGAACCGGCTTGGCGAAGGGGCAGGGGGGCCGGTTCGACCCCGCCTGGAAACGCGGGCTGGCCTTGGGCGGCCTGACCTTCGCGATAGCCCTGGCCACCTCACCCTTGTCGGAATCCGCCGTGCGGGCCCTCAGCCTGCCGCTGGCCGCGGCGATCGTGGTGGTGATCATCGCCGTCGGCGTGCTGTTTGACATCATCGGCGTGGCGGCCACCGCCGCCGACGAGGCACCCTTCCACGCCATGGCCGCCAAGCGCAGGCGCGGAGCGCGGGCCGCCCTGGCCCTCGTGCGGCACGCCGACCGCGTGTCCGCCTTCTCCAACGACGTCATCGGTGACATCGCCGGCACGCTGTCCGGCGCTGCCGGTGCGGCCGTCGCCCTGCGGCTCGGCCACTGGCTGGCGGGCAGCGGGGAGGAACGGGTCCTGGCCCCGGTGGTTCTGGCCTTGGTGGCCGGGCTCATGGTCGGTGCCAAGGCGGCCGGAAAGGGATTCGCCCTGCGCGAGCACCGGCGGGTGCTCCTGGCGCTGGGCATCCTGCTGGAGACCATCGAGCAGTGGACGCGACTGCGCCTTTACCCTTCCACCCGGCGCAGACGGCGCAACCGGCGCCGCGCACGGGCCAAGGTGAGGGAGTGATCGGCCCTGGCGGCCGCCCGGGAGCCGGGGGCGGGCATCGCCGCCGCGGTCCCCGGGCGGGCCTGCCGCGGGCGAGGCGGGTGCCGAACCGACATGGGCAGGAAGCGGGTACGCCTGGACACGTTGCTGGTCGAACGGGGTTGGTTTTCATCCCGCAGCCGCGCCCGGGCGGCCATCCTGGCGGGCAAGGTGCGGGTCGACGGCCGGCTGGTCGACAAGGCGGGGGAGCCCGTGGATCCGGAGGCCCGCATCGAAGTGGCGGGCGACCCGATCCCCTATGTCAGCCGAGGCGGGTTGAAGCTGGAGCACGCCCTGAAAGAGGTCGCCCTTGCCGCCGCCGGCGCCGGGGGCACGGGCGCCGACATCCGGGCGTCCCCCCGCGGCTTCACCCACCCGTCTCCTATACCCATCTTCCAGCCCACCAGACGGGCTCCCCTT
>QGUQ01000418.1 GCA_003242195.1 Bacillota bacterium
CCGGTCACCGCCCCCCATGCCCCCCCCGGCCCCCGTGACCGCCCGCGGCCCGAGCCGCGCCCCTGCCCCCACCGCCGTACCCGGCCCTAGCGCGACGGGCGGGACAAGCTGGACGGAGGGTGGCACGGTGACGCCCTCTCCCAGCCAGACGCCCGGCCTGGAGGGCGTGCCGGGCACGGGCAGGGAGCAGCGACCGGCCAGCACGTCCCGGTGGAGCTCCAGGTAGCGCTGGCGAGTGCCGATGTCCTTCCAGTAGCCCTGGCAGGGGAACCCGTA
Source organism: Bacillota bacterium (assembly GCA_003242195.1). Classification (GTDB taxonomy): domain Bacteria; phylum Bacillota; class Sulfobacillia; order Thermaerobacterales; family Thermaerobacteraceae; genus ZC4RG37. The sequence continues at coordinate 277 of QGUQ01000418.1, forward strand.
GACCCTCAGGCCCGCGGCCACCAGGGCGGGGAAGGTCTCGCGCTCCACGGACACTTCCCTGCCCGGCGGGATCCAGCGGAGGACCTCCGGTTCGAACACGTAGATCCCGGCGTTGACCAGCCGGCTCGCGGTCTGGCCGGGGCGGGGCTTCTCCACGAAGCGCAGGACCCGCCCCTCGGCATCCAGTTCCACCGCGCCGTAGGCCGAGGGGTCCTCCACCTCCACCAGTGCGATGGTCACGTGGGCTCCCCGCTGCCGGTGGAAGTCCAGGAGGCCGCGGATGTCAAAGGTCTGCACGACGTCGGCGTTGAACACCAGGAAGGGACCGTCACCACCCGTGACGGCGCCGGCCGCGAAGCGGATGGCGCCTCCCGTCCCCAGCGGCAGCGGTTCCACCGCGTAGTGGAGCCGCACGCCCTGCGGCGGGTTGCTGTTGAAGTGCTCCACCACCACGTCCTTACCGTGCCGGAGGCTGAGGACGATGTCGGCGATACCGGCCGCCGCCAGCCGCTCGATGAGGTGCTCCAGCCACGGGCGGCCGAGCACGGGCACCATGGGCTTCGGCAGTTCCTGCGTCAGCGGGTGTAGCCGCGTCCCCAGCCCGCCGGCCAGCAGGATGGCACGGGTCGTCACATGTTGCCCCCCCTTTCACGGGAACCCTGCTTGCCGCTCACCCGCCACACGATCGAACCCATGGGCGTCGCGTGGTTTCTGGCGCGTGGATTGTGACTGGTTACTTGTTAGCACTCGAAAATGGTGGATGCTAAGGCGGGCGCAAAAGAAAGAACACTACAATTCATGGTAACGAGGCTGCCACGGCCAGGCAAAAACCGGTGACCGGGAAGTACAGGCCATCATGCGTCGTCGGCGGCCATCTGGCGGAGTACGGTCTTGCTGTCACAGCATCCCAGGCCGTCATCCGGCCGACCGCCGCCGGCCGGTCTCGCGGGCGGCCCCGGGGATGCCGGCTCGAAGCTCGGGATCCCCACACCCGGAACCCTTGCCCGCCGGGCCACCATGGACTATGATGGACACTTGGCACGGAGGTGAAGGCGGTGCCCAACACACGATCCGCGCGCAAGCGGGTCCGCCAGGCGGAACGGAACCGGCTGCGCAATCAGATGTACAAGAGCCGCATCAAGACGGCGATCCGCCGGCTGGAGGAGGCGCTGGCCGGGGGCGACCCGCAGGCCATTGACGCCGCCCTGCGCCGCGCCCTGAGCGCGATCGACCGCGCCGCGGTGCGGGGTGCCATCCACCCGAACACCGCCGCCAGGAAGAAGTCCCGCTTGATGCGCCGCCTCAAGGCCGCTTCGTAACGGAAGCGGCTTTTTCCTCATCGCTTCATGGAACCGGCCCCCGGCCGGGACGGGCCGGAGGGGTGGCTCTTTGCGTCTCGGCTCCCCTCAGATGGCTGGCCGGGACGGCATCGGCCACGGCCCGGGCGCCGTGAGGAGTAGGACCATTCGTTCCAGCGCCAGGCGATCCGGCCATCGGCCCTGCTTGATGGCCACGTCCGTCTCCAGGATCGCCTCCAATGCTTCCATGCTTTCGTCCGCCCCCAGCCGGCGTGCCTGTTGCCATGCCTTGCGGGCCACGAAGGGATGAAGGCCCAGTCGCTCCTGCAAGTCTCGCTGCGTGGCCCCGCGCTCCATCAAGGCACGGGCATGGGCCAGGATGCGGAACTGGCGGGCGACGAGGGCGAGGAGCCGCAACGGCGGCTCCCCGGCCGCCAGCAGGCGGCCCAGAAGATGCAAGGCCGCGGCGCGCCGTTTTTCCGCGATGGCGTCCACCAGGTCGAAGACGGCGGCGGTGGTGGCCGCGATACCCACCGCCCGCACATCGTCCCCCGTGATCTCGGGCCGCTCCCCGGCATGGGCCGCCGCCTTGTGGAGCTCGTTGCGCAAGCGGTAGAGGTCGGGCTCCCCGGACTCCACAAGCCACGCCACGGCTTCCGCTCGGAGCGTCTTGCCGAGCCGGCCGGCTTCGTCCTGTAGCCACTCCGCCAGCGCGGCATCCCGCAGCGGCTGGCATTCCACCGCGTACCCCCGTTC
>QGUQ01000419.1 GCA_003242195.1 Bacillota bacterium
TGACGCGCATCTCCGGTGAACAGCCGGACCGGGCCAGGACCGGCACCGGCGCCACGCGCCGCCGGGCGGGAGCGCTGGCCGTGCTGCTGGCGGTGGTGCTGGCAGGGGGCCTGATCGTGCTGGGAACGGGGGGCGCCTGGCTGGCGGCCGTGACGGCGACCGGCGACGAGCGGCCGCTGGTCGTGACCAGCACCACCATCCTGGCCGACCTGGCCCGCCAGGTGGGCGGCGAGCGGGTGCGGGTCTACAGCTTGCTGTCTCCCGGCCAGGATCCCCATACCTACGAGCCCGTGCCCCGGGACGGCCTGGCCCTGAGCCACGCCGACCTGGTGCTGCTGAACGGCTACGGGCTGGACCTGTGGGCGGAACGGCTGCTGGCCGGGGCGGAAGGGGAGGAACGGGAGGCAGGAGGGCTCGATCGCCCGGGCACGCGGGACCGCAACGCGCCTCCGGGGGCCGGCGACCGGGCGCGGGGCTCTGACGCGGCGCCCCGCGCCCCCCGGCGGGTGGTGCGGGTGGCCGAGGAGGTGCCGGTGGAACCCCTGCCCTGGCCGGGGACGCCCGGGCACCACGACCCCCACCTGTGGATGGATCCCACCCTGGTGATCCTGTTCGTGGAGCGGATCCGGGACGCGCTGGCCCAAGTGGACCCCCAGGGAGCGCCGGTGTACGCGCGGCGGGCGGCGGGGCTGGTGGAGGAACTGCGCGCGCTGGACGCGTGGATCCAGACCCGTGTGGCGACCGTCCCGCCGGACCGGCGCAAGCTGATCACCACCCACGACGCGTACCGGTACTTCGGGCGCAGGTACGGCATCGAGATCCTGGACACCGTCTGGGGCATCAGCACCGAGGAGGAACCGTCGGCCGCCCAGCTGGCCCGGCTGTTTGAGAGGCTCCGCTCCTTCGGGCTACCGGCCTTCGTGGAGACCACCATCAACCCCAAACTCATGGAGGAACTGGCCGCTCAGGCCGGGGTGCGGATTGGTGGCCAGCTCTACGCCGATGCCCTGGGTCCTCCCGGCAGCGGCGCCGAGACCTACATCGGGATGATGCGCCATAACGTGGAGACCATCGTGGGGGCTCTGGGGGAACCTTGAGGGGTCGCCGTTGACGCAGCCTTGGGAGGGCCAGTGTCGCCGCAGCCGTCACGGGCGCGGAGCCCCTGGCGAGACGGGGTCAAGCAAGGACCCAAATGCCGCGGGCGGGAGGCACTGCCCCCGCCCGCGGCATTCGCTTGTACCCAAGGGTAAGGCATCCCTGTGGCCTAGCCGTGTGCTGTTCCTCAGCTTGTCGCCACGCCAGCCCGCTTGCGGGCCAGGACCCGCCGCGCCGCCTCGGCGATCGCATCGGGGCTCAGCCCGTATTTCTCCAGGAGCTGCTGCGGATCGCCCGACTCGGCGTAGGTGTCCTGGATGGCCACGAACTCCACCGGCACGGGCACCGTCTCGGCCAGCGCCATGGCCACGGCGCTGCCGAGGCCGCCGGCCTTGAGGTGTTCTTCCGCCACGACGAAGGCGCCGGTCTCCGCGGCCGCCTTGCGGACGGCTTCCACGTCCAGCGGCTTGACCGAAGCCATGTCCAGGACCCGCGCCTCGATGCCCTCGGCGGCCAGACGATCGGCCGCCGCCAGCGCCGCCGCCACCATCAGCCCGTTGGCGGCGATGGTCACGTCGCTGCCGTCCCGAACCTGCACCGCCTTGCCGATGGCGAAGTCGCAGGGCCGCTGGTCGTAGACCAGGGGCGCCTTGGGCCGGCCCACCCGGATGTACACCGGGCCCGGGTGCTCCAGGGCCGCCCGCACGGCCAGCCGCGTCTCGTGTTCATCCGCCGGCACGAGGACGACGAATCCCGGCAGGGCCTGCGCCAGCGCCACGTCCTCGACGGCCATCTGGGAGACGCCGTCCTCGCCGATGCTGATGCCGCCGTGACTGCCCACGAACTTCACGTTCAACCCGGCGTAGTTGACGGCGATGCGCATCTGGTCGAAGGCCTTGCACAGGAGGAAGGCGGCGAAGCTGGCACACACCGGCACCTTGCCGCAGGAGGCGAGCCCGGCGGCCAGCCCCACCATGTTGGCCTCCGCGATGCCCACGTTGAAGAAGCGCTCGGGGAACTCCTTGGCGAAATAAGCCGTGTAGGTCGACTTGGACAGGTCCGCGTCCAGCACCACCAGGTCGGGACGTTCGCGGCCCAGCTCCGCCAGTGTCTCGCCGAACGCCTGCCGGGTGGGCTTGCCCACCTTCAAACCGAACATGGCCGTCCTCCCCGTCCCATCTCACGCCAGCTCACGACAACTCGGCCAGCGCCCGTTCCGTCTCCTCCGGCGT
>QGUQ01000420.1 GCA_003242195.1 Bacillota bacterium
CGCGTGCCCTACTACATGCCCCGCGAACGGGGGCGGGCGCTGGGGGGGGTCCCGGAGCTGCGGGATCTGCCCCTGCCGCGGGGGCGTTACGAGCGGCTAGTGGCCCTCTGCGGGGCGGCGGCGGGCCTGCCCCGCCACATGGGCACCCATCTGGGCGGGCTGGTGATCAGCCGGCGGCCGCTGGTGGAGTTGACGCCGCTGCAGCGTTCCGCCAAGGGCCGCCGGATCATCCAGTTCGACAAGCGCTGGGTGGAGGAACTGGGCCTGATCAAGCTCGACCTGCTGCCCCTGCGCACCTTGGGCGCGGTGGAGGAGGCGGTGCGGGCCATCCGCCGCCGCGAGCCCGGCTTCGACTACGACCGCATCCCCCTGAACGACCGCCCCACTTACGAGCTCCTGGCCAGCGGCGAGACGGTGGGCGCCTTCCAGCTGGAGTCCCCCGCCCAGCGGGCGCTGCAGCCGCGGCTGCAGCCGGAGAACATCGAGGACGTGGTGGCCAGCGTCGCCATCATCCGGCCGGGACCCATCAAGGGCGACATGGTGGAACCCTTCCTGGCCCGGCGGCGCGGGCGCGAGCCGGTCACCTACCTGCACCCCAAGCTGGAGCCCATCCTGGCCAAGACCTGGGGCGTGGTGCTGTTCCAGGAGCAGGTGATCGAGATCGCCACCGCCATCGCGGGCTTCACGCCGGGCGAGGCGGACCGCCTGCGCCGGGTGATGACCCACGCCCGCTCGCCGGCGGAGATGGAGGAGATCGGCCGGCACTTCATCCGCCGGGCCCGGGAGCAGGGCGTGGACGAGGAGGTGGCGCGCACGATCTTCAGTTACATCCAGGGCTACGCCAGCTACGGCTTCTGCGAGGCCCACGCCGCCGCCTTCGGCGTCACCGCCTACAAGACGGCCTACCTGCTGGCCCACTACCCTGCGGAGTGGTACGCGGCCGTGCTCAGCCTGCAGCCCATGGGCTACTACCCGCCCAACACCCTCTGCGTGGAGGCGATGCGGCGCGGCATCCGCGTCCTGCCCCTGGACATCAACGAGAGCGAGGTGGGCTTTGCGGCCATGCCGGGCGCCATCCGCATCGGCCTGCGGGCCCTCAAGGGGCTGGGGGAGGAGGCCGCCGCGGCCATCGTGGAGGAGCGCCGGCGGAACGGGCCCTTTCGCGACCTGGTGGATTTCGCCTGCCGGATGAACCGGCACGATTCCCTCGACCGGGACCGGATCGCCGACCTGATCCGGGCCGGCGCCTTCGACCGGCTGCATCCCAACCGCCGGGCGACCCTGTGGGCACTGGATCAAGCGCTGGCCACCGCCCGGGTCGCGGCCGCCGGCGATACGAGCACGGGGATGCCGGGGCTGCCGGCGGGCTGGTCGCCGCCCGCGGTGGCCGATTTCCCCGAGGCCGAGAAGTGGGCCATGGAGCGCGAGTTGCTGGGCATCGACGTGCACCGCCGCCACCTCATGGACATGCTGCGGCCCGTTCTGGCCGCTCGCGGCTACCGCAGCGCCGCCGAGGTCAAGGCCATGCCGGCGGGCGAGCCCGTGCGGGTGGCGGGGATCCCGGTTCGTCCCCACCGCCCGCCCACCCGCAGCGGCCGGATCGTCGTCTTCCTCTCCCTGGAGGACGAGACGGGCTTGCTGGACGTGACGGTCTTCGAGCGCATCTACCAGCGGGACGGGCGCTGGATCTTCACCGACCCGCCGGTGCCCCTGGTGGTGGAGGGCCGGGCGGAGCGGCGCGACGGCGCCCTGGCGGTGGTGGCGGAGCGGGTGTTCCCGCTGGCGGCCGTGCTGTCGGCTCTCCCGGCGCGCCCCCTCGCCCATGCGCACGCAGTGGACGAGGAGAAAGTGGGCGTAGTCCGCTACCCCGTCCCGGCGGAACCCCCGCCGCAGCCGGGGGCCTCCCCGCGACAGGGACGCCCCATCGTGTCGTGAATGAATGAGGAAAAGGACCAGGGGGGCGTCCGTGGGTTCTCTCCTTGAAAAACTCGATCGGACGGTCGACTCCTTCATCGCCTACATCGAGGGCCTGCCGCCCGAAGAGCTGGCCGCCCGCGCCTGGGGGCCTCGGGAAGTGCTCGTCCATCTGGTCTTCTGGCATGAGACCTTCGTTGCCGCCCTTGAAGCGCTGCTGGATCAACGGGAGCCCCGGTTACCCCGGGGCACCTTTGCCGAGCTCAATGCGGCCGCCGTGAAGGCCAACGCCGGGGTTGCCGTTCCAGAACTCATCCGGCGCTTCCGGGAGGCTCAGGGGCGGCTGACGGAGCTGGTGGGGCGGGCGGCGCGGGGCGGCGACGCGACGCTGGCGGTGCCCGTCAAGGCCG
>QGUQ01000060.1 GCA_003242195.1 Bacillota bacterium
ACGACCAGGCCTTCGAGGTCGGCCTCAGTTGCGGTGGCACCATCCACGTGTGGGTGGAAGCGGTGTCCCCGGGCGATCCGCACGGACCGGATGGGGCCGGGGCGGCGGGATGGGGTGAGGCGGGGGCCGTCAGGCGGGGGCTGAGCGGCCCGCTGCTTCGCCGTCTGGCCTCGGCCGTGCGGGAAGGCCGGGCCGTTGCCCTCGTGCGGGTGCTCGCCGCCGGTGACGCCCGGCCAGGAATGGGGCCCGGGGCGGCGTTCCTGGTGCACGAGGCGCCGGAAGACGGGCACGACGGCTCGACGGGGGATGCCGGCCTCGACGCCCTGCTGGCCTCCAGGGCCCGCGAGTTCATCGCCCGCGGCGTCACCGCCCGCGAGCGGGTGGGAGGGGTGGACGTCTTCATCCACGCCTTCACACCGCCGCCCGTGCTCTACATCATCGGCGCGGTGCACCCGGCGGCGGCCCTGGCGGAGGCGGGCCGCTTCCTCGGGTACCGGGTGGTTGTCTGTGACCCCCGCTCGCCCTTCGCCACGCCGGAACGGATTCCCGCCGCCCACGAGATCGTTCACCGATGGCCGGACGAGTACCTGGCGTCGGTTGCGCTGACCCCGCGGGACGCGGTGTGCGTCCTGACCCACGATCTCAAGTTCGACGTGCCGGCGTTGCTTGCGGCGCTGCGCACGCCCGTGGGGTACATCGGGGTCATGGGCAGCCGGCGGACCCACGAGCGGCGCGTGGCCGCCCTGCGGGAGGCCGGCGTGACGGAAGAGGGGCTCCGGCGGCTGCACGCGCCCATCGGGCTCGAGATCGGCGCCCGCACCCCGGAGGAGCTGGCCATCGCCATCGTGGCGGAAATCGTCGCTAGCAGGAACCGCGACGCCGCAACCCGAATCCCCGCAACAACGTAACCCGTAATGAAGGCGGCCGGCCGGCGGCCGCGCGTTTCCTCGTGGACGGGCGGAACGGGCTGGCTGCAGGGCCTCGGAAGGGGGATGCTTCGGTGCAGCTGTCGGGAACCCAAAGGATCGCCGCACCCGTGGAAACCGTTTGGGAATGCCTCAATGACCGGGAAGTGCTAGCACGGTGCACGCCCGGGTGCAAGGAACTGGTCCAGGTGGATGAGAACCAGTACGAGGCCACGCTGGAACTGGGGATTGCGGCCATCAAGGGCAAGTACAAGGGGCGCCTGGCCATCGAGGACAAGGTGCCGCCCTCCCACTATCGCCTGCGCATCGAGGGCGAAGGCGGTCCGGGGTTCGTCAGGGCGTCCTTGAGCCTGGACCTGGAACCCCAGGGCGACGGTACGCTGCTCAAGTACCAGGGCGAGGCACAGGTCGGCGGGCCCGTGGCCAGCATCGGCCAGCGGGTACTCGGCGGTGTGGCCAAGATGATCATGGGGCAGTTCTTCGGTGCCCTCGCCCGCGAGATCGAACAGCGCAAGGCCGGTTAGAAGCCGGGAGAGCCTGGATGGACGGGCCAGGACGGATGGGCCAGGATCGGCGGGCGCCAGGATGGACGGATGAGAGCCGGGTCGAACGCTTGACGCGTAGCGGAAGAGGCGACCGGGCCCCGTGACCGGGGCCCGGTCTTTTCGCCGGCGTTATCCTTTCCCATCGCCGTTCCCCTTGTCTTTCCTGCCGCCTTCCGGTCCTTGGGCGAGCCTTTCAGCCGCTCCGGCCACCGAGGTAGGCCGCCTGGACGTCGTCGCTTTGGCGCAGCGTCTCCGCCGGTCCGGAGAGGACGACCCGGCCCGTCTCCAGGACGTAGCCACGATGGGCGATGGACAGGGCCATGTGGGCGTTTTGCTCCACCAGGAGGATGGTCGTTCCCTGGGCGTTGATGTCCTTGATGATGTCAAAGATCGTCCGCACCAGGAGCGGGGCGAGACCCAGGGACGGCTCGTCCAGAAGCAGTAGCCGCGGGCGGGCCATCAGGGCGCGGCCGATGGCCAGCATCTGCTGCTCACCGCCGGAGAGGGTGCCCGCCGGCTGGTGAAGCCGTTCCTTCAGCCGGGGGAAGAGTTCGAAGACCTGCTCCAGAGAGCGGGCGATGCCGTCCTTGTCCTTGCGGAGGAAGGCGCCCAGCTCCAGGTTGTCGCGGACGGTGAGGTTGGCGAAGATGCGCCGGCCTTCGGGCACGTGGGAGATGCCCAGGCGGACGATGTCTTCCGGCTGCAGTTTCAAAAGGGAGCGCCCCTGGAACTCGATGCGGCCCTGCCGGGGCTGGACGAGGCCCGAGATGGCGCGGAGGAGGGTCGTCTTGCCGGCGCCGTTGGCGCCGATGAAGGTAACGATCTCCCCTTCCTCCACCTCCAGCGAGACGCCTTTCAGGGCGTGGATGTTGCCGTAGTAGACGTGCAGGTCCTCCACCCGGAGCATCACGACGCCTCCTCCCCCAGATACGCCTCGATGACCCGGGGGTTGTTGCGGATCTCCTCCGGGGTCCCCTCGGCGATCAGCACGCCGTGGTCCAGGACGTAGATGCGCTCGGAGATCCCCATGACGACGCTCATGTCGTGCTCGATGAGGATCACGGTGAGGCCGAACCGCTTCCGGATGTCCGCGATGAGCGTCATCAGGTCCCGCGACTCCTGGGGGTTCATCCCGGCCGCCGGCTCGTCCAGCAGGAGCAGCTTGGGCCGGAGCGCCAGGGCCCGGGCGATCTCCAGGCGCCGCTGCAGGCCGTAGGGGAGGTTCTTCGCCATTTCGTCCTTGTAACGGGCCAGCCCGGTCAGTTCCAGCAGGGCCATGCTCTCCTCCCACATCCGCCGCTCCTCGGCGTAGAAGGCCGGCAGGCGCAGGATGGAGTGGAGGACGGTGTGCCGCGTGTTGATCTGAAAGGCGATGCGGACGTTGTCCAGGACGCTCAGGTTCTGGAAGAGGCGGATGTTCTGGAATGTCCGCGCGATGCCCCGCCGGGCCAGGACGTGGGGCTTGAGGCCGTTGATGCGCTCCCCCTCGAAGGAGATGGTCCCCTCGGTGGGGGTGTAGACGCCCGTCAGCAGGTTGAAGACCGTCGTCTTGCCCGCCCCGTTGGGGCCGATGAGGCCGATGAGGGCCCCTTTTTCGACCGACAGGGTCAGCCCGTCAACGGCCTTGAGGCCGCCGAAGCGGATGCCCACGCGGTCCAGTCGCAAGATCGGCTCCATCAACGGCTACCCCCCTGTCCGAGGCGCAGCGCCGGGAGCAAGCTGGAGAGTTCCCGGGTGCCCAGCAGGCCCTGGGGCCGGAAGAGCATGACCAGGATGAGGACGAGGCTGTACACGATCATGCGGATCTCCGGGTACGCCTGCAGGGCGATGGAGACCAGGGTGAGGAAGGATGCCGAAACGATGGCTCCCGTGAGGCTGCCGATGCCGCCCAGGACGACGAACACCAGGATCTCGAAGGACTTCAGGAAACCGAAGTTGACAGGCTGGATGACGTAGAAGTTGTGGGCGTACAGCCCGCCGGCGAGGCCGGCGAAGAAGGAGCCGACGGCGAAGGCCAGCACCTTGTAGGCCGTGGTGGGTACGCCCATCGCTTCCGCCGCCACCTCGTCCTCGCGGATGGCCAGCGTTGCCCGCCCGTGGGCCGAGTTGGTCAGGTGGACGATGACCAGCAAGGCGATGACCAGGCAAACGTAGAGGTAGGTCCACGTCGTTAGGTGCGGGACCCGCATGCCGGCGGCACCGCCCACGTATTCGATGTTGAGCAGGCTCACCCGGACGATCTCGGCGAAGCCCAGCGTGGCAATGGCCAGGTAGTCACCGCGCAGGCGCAGGGTCGGGATGCCGATGAGCAGGCCGGCCAGAAGGGCCGCCACGGCTCCGGCGAGGAGGGCCAGCGCAAAGGGGAGGTCGAGTTTCGACGTCAGGACCGCCGACGTGTAGGCGCCCACGGCGAGAAAGCCCGCGTGCCCGATGGAGAACTGACCCGCCAGCCCGAGCACGACGTGCAGGCTGACGGCGAGGAGGATGTTGATGCCCACGTTCATGATCACGTTTTCGTAGTAGCGTCCCAGCACGCGAGAGGAGAGGAGGAACTGGACGACGGCGTAGACGAGAACGATGACCAATGCCAGCAGCAACGCCTTCTTCGGCTGAGGTTTCACCATGGCCGCCACTCCTTACACCTTCTCCGGGGCGTGCCGCCCAAACAGACCTTCGGGCCGGAAGAGAAGGATGAGGATGAGAATGAGGAAGGCCGCAGCGTCCCGGAAGAGGGACAGGCCCACCGCGCTCACCAGCGTCTCGACCAGGCCGATGACCAACCCGCCCACCATGGCCCCCGGAATGGACCCGATCCCGCCGAGGACGGCGGCGACGAAGGCTTTGAGTCCGGTCAGCACGCCCATGAACGGGTCGATCTTCGTGTAGTAGAGGCCGTAGATGACGCCGGCGGCTCCGCCGAGGGCCGACCCGAGGGCGAAGGTGATGGAGATCGTCCGGTTCACGGAGATGCCCATCAGCCGCGCCGCTTCCAGGTCGAAGCTCACGGCCCGCATGGCCTTACCCGTCTTGGTCCGCTGCACGATCAGCTGCAGGACGGCCATGAGGGCGACGGCCGTGAGAAGGATGACGACGGCGTCCCACTTGATGCTGGCTCCGAAGAGTTCGAGTCGCCGGTTGGGGAAGAGGGCCGGGTATGCGGCCGGTTGGGCGCCGCGGGCGTAGATGGTCGTGTACTCGATGAAGAGGGACACGCCGATGGCCGTGGTCAGGGCATTGAGCCGGAGGGCGTTGCGGAGGCGGCGGTAGGCGACCCGCTCGATGGTCACGCCCAGCAGTGCCGAGGCCACCATGGCGATGAGGAGTGACGGAACGAAGCCCAGGTGAAAGGCGGTCAGGGCGTAGTAGCCGACGAACGCCCCGATCATGAACACGTCGCCGTGGGCGAAGTTGATGAGCTTGATGATGCCATAGACCATCGTGTAGCCCAGGGCGATGAGGGCGTAGATGGCGCCGAGGGAGATGCCGATGAGGAGTTGCTGGAGCCATATGTCCATGGGCGTTTCTTTCCCCCCGAACGGGCAGCGATGATCTCCCCGTGCTCCAGGTCGAGCCCAGTGCCTGCTGCCGGGCAGGAAGGAGGGGGGTCATCCCCCCCTCCCCCGGCGCAGCGCCTTTCGTGCCGTGGTCGCTGGCGATGTCCCTGGTGAGCCGGGGACATCACGCGCGTGCCCCCTGGCTCACAGCCTCAAGGGTTGACCTTGGTCCGGAACACCTGCTTGCCGTCCTTGAATTCGATGACCGCCGCGGCCTTGATGGGGTTGTGCTTCTCGTCGATGGACAGCGTTCCGGTGACCACGCGGAGATCCTTGGTCTGGGCCAGGGCGTCCTTGATCTTGACGGGATCCGCGTCGCCCGCCCGCTTGATGGCGTCGGCCAGGAGCAGCATGGCGTCATAGCCAAGGGCGGCAAAGCCGTCGGGCACCTCGCCGTACTTCTCCTGGAACGCCTTGACGAAGGCCTGGATCTCCGGGTCCGGATCTTCCGAGGAGTAGTGGTTGGTGAAGAAGGTGTTGTTCAGGTTGGCGGCTCCGGCCAGCTCGACCATGCGCGGCGAGCCCCAGCCGTCACCGCCCATCATGGGGATGTCCAGGCCGACGTCCTCCCGGGCCTGCTTGATGATCAGGCCGACCTCCTCATAGTAGCCGGGGATGAAGAGGAAGTCGGGATTGGCGCCCTTGATGCGGGTGAGCTGGGACTTGAAGTCCGTGTCCTTCTGGACGTAGGACTCCTCTGCGACGATCTCGCCGCCGCCGGCGGTGAAGGCTTCCTTGAAGGCCTCGGCCAGACCCTTGGCGTAGTCGCTGGACGAGTCGGTGAACACGGCCGCCCGCTTGACCTTGAGCTCGTCCAGGGCGAACTTGGCTGCCGCCTCACCCTGGAACGGGTCGATGAAGCACACGCGGAACATGAACTCGTGGGTCTCGCCCGTCTCGGGATCGACGGTGACGCCGGGGCTGGTGGCCGTGGGCGCGATGACCGGAATCTGGTTCTCGTTGGCCAGCTCGATCATGGCCATGGTGTTGCCGGAGGTGGCCGCGCCGATGATGGCGACGACGTTGTCCTGGGTCATGAGCTTGAGGGCGGCATTGGTCGACTCGGCGGCCTCGGACTTGTTGTCCGCCTTGACAAGCTCGATCTTCCGCCCGTCCAGGAGACCGCCCTCGGCGTTGATCTTCTCGGCGGCTAGCTCGACGCCCTTGACGAAGGACTGGCCGTAGGAAGCCACCCCGCCCGACAGCTCCGCGTTGAGGCCGACCTTGATGGCACCGCCCCCGCCCTGGCCGGCATCCCCTCCCGTGCCCGTGGCCCCGCCGCCGCAACCGGCCAGGGAGAGTACGATAATCAACGCAACAAGAGCGGTTAAAGCACGAAATGTGCCCGTACGGCGCACATGCATTCCTCCTTTATCATCATCTGGCGGCTGCGTGTCAATGCTCTTCTAATTTTATACGATTCCCCGCAACTGTCCAGGGACAATCAGCTTGATTCGGCCGCCGGGACGGGCGGCGTTGCCTTTTCGGTAGGCGAAGGGGGCCTGGCCGACGGGTTGCGACACCGCGGTCGCTCACCGCGGGCGTGCCGGACGGGGAGCCAGGGCGGCGGTCTCCACGGTGCGCAGGCGGTAGACGAGCCAGCTGCGGTACAGAAGCGCCGCCAGGGCGGCGAAGGCAAAGCGGGTCAGCACCATGACGAGGCCGTTGCCACCGATGGCGAAAATGGCCACGGTCTCCTCGAACATGGCGTGGAAGATGCCCACGAAGACGAACAGCAGGGTGACCTGGTGGCGCGGCACGGGGTGCTCCCGGGTGGTTTCCAGGAGGACGCCGGATCCCAGGATGACGCCGAGCACCGTGCCCATGGTCAAGGCAGGCGCCAGCTCGCTGGGGAGATCGAGGCGGCGGCAGAGGGGTTCGAGCCGTGCCGTCAGGCGCCCCAGCCAGCCCGTGGCCCTTGTCCACTCCAGGGCGATGAGCACGGGGGCGATGAACGCCGCGATCCGCAGGAGCATGAGGAGCCCCTGCCAGGTGCCGGTGGCGATGGCATCCAACAGCCAGATCATGGTCCGGCTCCCCTCCCATGCCGCAGCCCCGCGAGCGCGGGGGACCGGCGGGCGACCGGCACTCCCGCCGGCGGTCAGCGCGCTACAGCAAGCGGTTCAGCACCCAGCCGGCGGCCGCCGAGGCGGCGAGGCGGGCGGCGAGGACCACCCACGTGTTGGCGCCCGCGCGGGCGATGATGGCGGCCTCCACCGGGTGGGCGTGGCTGATGGCCAGCATGGTGCCCAGGACCGTCCATTCCTTGTAGTCCAGGCCCAGGGGAATGGCAGCGGCGATGCCGCTGTAGAGCCCGACCACGTTGCCCATCAGCAGGGCGAGGGCGGTTCCGCCCGGCAACCCGAACCATGCCATGGCCGGAGCGGCCAGGGCCGCCAGCCGGGCCAGCCAGCCGCTGCGGTCGAGGATGGTCACGGCGATCATGGCGGGAAGCATGGTGCGGGCGAGGTCGGCGACCACGCGGCCCGTGGCGCGCAGGCCGCGGCTCACCGCCACCGCCAGCGGCCGTTCCCCTACCGATGCCGGCCGTGTCGGGTGGTCGAATGCTGCCCGTGTCGGGTGGTCCACGGCACGTCCTACTTCCTTCCCAACCGGCTTCTTTGCCAGAGGATAGGCCTGCGGCCGGGGGATGTCAACGAGCGGCCAGACCGGGTCCTTGCCGCCGCCGGTACCCGGGGCGTGGCCGCCCGCGCGCCGGGCATCCGGAATGTGATTTGCTAGTGTATGACTCCGGGGTCCCGGCGGCGCTGCCCAGGCGCGCCGGCTTGCTGGTGTGGCCCGGGCCGCCCGGGGCCCGCTCGGTCAAGGAGGTGCCGTTGCACATGGGCGAGAGACTGGAGGCCTTCAGCCGCGTTCGCCGGGAGATGAACGAGAAGATCCTGGCCCACGACAACCTGGTGGTGCGCCGGTTCTTCAACCTGGACGGCCAGGCGTACAAGCCAGGCGCCCTTCCGTCCAAGACCAAGGAGATGCTGGGGCTCGTCGCCTCCCTGGTGCTGCGCTGCGACGACTGTGTCACCTACCACATGATCCAGTGCTACAAGGAGGGCGTCACTCGCGACGAGTTCTTCGAGATCTTCGGCGTCGCCCTGGTGGTCGGAGGATCCATCACCATCCCCCACGTGCGCCGGGCGGTGGCGGTGCTGGAGGAACTGGAGCGGGACGGCGTGCCGGCGATGGGGGAGCGACCGGCCGCTGCCGGGGCGCAGGAAGACGGCTCCGGTGCTTGAACCTTGGCCTTGGAAGGAACCGCGCCGGAGGAGGGAACGCCATGCCGCTGGATCCCGAGAACCGTGGGATACTCGAGTTGCAGGCCCGGGCGGGGCTGCCGCCTCTCCATGCCCTGTCCCCCCAGGAGGCGCGGCGACAGTTCCGGGAAGCCACGCTGCCCCTGGTGCGCCAGATAGCGGAAGAGGTGGGCGGCGTGGAGGACCGAAGGATCCCGGGGCCGGACGGCCCCATCCCGGTGCGGATCTACAGGCCGCGAGCGGGGCAGCCGCTGGGGATCCTGGTGTATTTCCACGGGGGCGGGTGGGTGATCGGCGATCTCGACACCCACGACGCCGTCTGCCGCGTCCTGACCAACGCCACGCCCTGCCTCGTGGTGTCGGTGGACTACCGGCTGGCGCCCGAGCACAAGTTCCCGGCGGCGCTGGAGGACTGCTACGCGGCCACGGCATGGGTGGCCCGCCACCTGGCGGGCGACGGGAGCTCCTCGCTGCCGGTCGCCGTCGCCGGTGACAGTGCCGGCGGCACGATGGCCGCGGTGGTCGCCCTC
>QGUQ01000061.1 GCA_003242195.1 Bacillota bacterium
GGATCTCCCGGGCCGCTCGCGCCGCACGCAGGGCCGCCCGCACGTTGTTGCGCTTGGCCAGCGACACCTGGGTGTAATGGAGCTTGCCCTCGTCCTTGAGCCGGCCCAGGCGCCAGGCCAGGAGGAGGGCCTGGGTGTGGTCCGCCACCATCTCCACGAGCTTCTGCTGCACCAGCTGGCGCGCCGCGATGGACCGGCCGAAGGTGCTGCGGTGCCGTGCGAACTCCAGGGCCTCGGTGTACACCGCCTCCAGCGCCCCCGCCGCACCCCAGGCGATGCCGTAGCGCGCCTGGGTGAGGCAGCTGAGGGCGGCTCCCAGGCCGCGGGCCTCGGGAAGCATCTGGGCCTCGTCCACCCGCACCTCGTCCAGGATCAGCTCCGAGGTGACCGACGCCCGCAGGCTCATCTTGTGCTTGATCTCCCGGGCGCGGAAGCCGGGGGTGTCCGTGGGCACGATGAAGCCGCGGATCACGTCCTCGTCGTCCTTGGCCCAGACGATGGCGATGTCGGCGATGTTGCCGTTGGTGATCCACATCTTCCGGCCCGTGATCACGTAGGACGAACCGTCCCTGCGGGCGCGGGTCTTCATCGAGCCCGGGTCCGAACCGCCGTCGGGCTCCGTCAGGCCGAAGCAGCCTACCATCTCGCCGCTGGCCAGCTTGGGCAGGTAGTGCCGGCGCTGTTCCTCGGAGCCGTAGCGGTAGATCGGGTACATCACCAGCGAACTCTGGACGCTGACGAAGCTACGCAGCCCCGAGTCCACCCGCTCCAGCTCGTACATGATCAGGCCATAGGCCACGCTGCTGGCCCCGGCGCCGCCGTACTCCTCGGGCAGGTTCGACCCCAGGAACCCCAGTTCGCCAAAGCGGGGGATGAGGTGCCGGGGGAAGGTGCCCTCCTCCCACCAGCGGGCGATGTAGGGCGCCGCCTCGGCCTCCAGGAAGCGGCGTGCCTCCTCCTGGATCAAGCGTTCCTCCGGGCTGAAGAGCTCGGAAACCAGGTAGTAGTCGAGCGCGGCCAAGCTGATACCTCCCGTGCAGGCGGGTTGCTTTTCGGTTTCTTGGCGATTTCGTCCCCCGCCCCGGAAGTACCTGCACGCGGCACACATTGCCGGCTCCTTGCTGGCTCCCGTTCAGCCGTCTCTCGACGCCATGCTCGGACGGGTGATTGCAGGGGCGGGATCCCGCCCCACTCTCCCTTGCATTCCGCGCCTGCCGGTGGCCAGTAGCGCCATGGCCATCGCCGCGATCCCCAGGGCACCGGTCAGAAAACCTTGATCGGGGGTCGCGTCCATCGCGCCCACGACCAGTGAGCCGGCAATGACTCCCAGCGAGAAGAAGGCATAAAACAAGCCGAAAGCCCGTCCCCTCTCCTCGCTGCGGGTTTCATCCACCACGAGCGCCGCCATGGCCGGAAAGACCATGGCAAAACCGGTTCCGAACACCACCATGGCGCCCAGCATGGCGGATCGCGTGGCGACCATGCCCAAGGTCAGCAACGCGGCGGCGATGAAGGCGAGCCCCCATACCGCCGGCTTGATGCGTCCCAGGTGGTCGGACAACCGATTGGCAGGTGATACAAACAAGAGGATGGCGACCAGTCCGAAGGCGCTCATGAGCATGCCGGTGGTGGCCGACCCAAATCCCAGGGCATCCACCTTCAGGGGCAACGCGTAAACCAGGATGCCCATGGCGAACATCAGGGCAAAGGCACCTAAAAAGGCCCGCCTCAACTCGGGCTTCCGCAGTAGGCTCCAGACTGGATACGGATCCCTTCGCTGGCCATTCCCACCCTGATAACGGTCCTGCACCAGCAGCCAGGCCAGCGCCGCGGTGACGAGCAGCAGCGCGGCCACACTGAGGAACACCCCATCCCATCCCACATGCTGGGCCATGATACCGCCGTACGCAGGACCGGCGATGGCGGCTGCCCCGATGGCGGCACCTGCCCCGGCCATCGCCTGGCCCCTGCGCGTCTCCTGGCTGCGGTCGCCGATCAGCGCGAAAGCCGCCGGGGAAACCAGCCCCGCCCCCAGGCCATGTACGAAGCGGGCCGCGGCGAGCTGCTGGGCGGTACCGGCGAGGGCATACGCAGCGACGCCGGCAGCGGCCATCACCAGGCCGGCGATCATGATGTTCCGGCGCCCCCGGGAGTCGATCCACCGGCCGGCCACCAGATTGCCTGCCATGTTGCTGAAGGAGTACATGCCCACGACCAGTCCAATCCAGAAGGAAGTGGCCCCGAGCTCCCTGGCATAGAGGGAAATAATGGGCATCTGGCTAAAGTGATCGAAAAAGATCGCCATGACGACGAAGTAGACCAGATAATGCACGGTCCTGTCTCTCCCCGCGGCGTACTTTCGATGTACGTTCAGGCCCGAGTACGGCGAGGAAGAAGAGTCTGAAAACTAGAACCCCGACAAAACCGCGAGATCGAAACCACGGCATCACTTCCATTCTAGCCCTTCACGCGGCAGGCGGCTGCCAGCTGTCGGCTGGCGGCTGGTCGCTGTCGGCTGCCGCTGCCGCGGCCGGTCACGCTACGCCCGGCACCACGGGGCCGCCGCCTTGCATCCGAGGGATGGCATGGTGAACGCGCTAGAGCACCTGCGGTGGCGGTGCGGACCCTATACTGTGACCCTTAGGCCCCTCTTGGCGGGGGCCGGTGCGCAGCTTGTCTACCACGTCCCGGACCTGCCGCGCCTCCTGGACGACCCCGGGGCACCGGTCTATGTCCTTCGGGAGTGGACCGACTACGTGGCCGTCGTCTCGCCGGACCCGTCGGTGCCACCCCCGGAAGCGCTGTATGCGGGGGACGTGGAGGCGCCCTTCGTCGGGGTAGGCGGGTACCGCATCCATTACGCGAACCGAGTCGGCCGAAGCTTCATCCGGCTGGTGACGGGGGGACGGGAGGCGGGTGTTCCGCTGGCCGTAGAAGTCGTCACTCCCAAGCTCAGCCTGGATCCTGGCGATGCGGGGCGCTGGTTCTTCTATCCCCGCTTCCTGCGGGCGCTGGTCGACGGCATCGCTGCAGCCGCCGCTACGTGGCCCTTCGACTACCGAAGCCCCACGGCGTTCACCACCCGCGTGGCCGAAGGGCGACCGGCGGCCCTCTTCTACTTCCATTACCTCCGGCGCTACGGGCGGCAACTGGCGGCCGCGTTCCGGGCCATCGCCAACAAGCCCCACCGGGTGCTCACCCATGAACACGCGGTCGTCCCGGTGGCCCGGGCCCACCGCCTGGACGCCCAGGCGGTGACCTGGCTGGCCGCCCACCCCGACGCCTGGCAGGCCGTCAGCGCTTCACCGGCAGTCATACCAGCGACAGGGGCGCCGCCGGCGGCAGCGCCGGTCGAAACGGCCGCGGCCGCAGGCGGTGCCCGCTACATCCCCTTACGGGTCTTGCAGGCGTTACCCGAGGAAACCCACGACAACCCGGAGAACCGGTTCGTCCGGCACTTCGCCCGGCTCCTCCGCGACGCCATGCGGGTGGTCTCGCCATTCGTGCAACGCATGGATGGGGCACCGCCGCCGGGGAACGGCATCGCGGAGCTGCGGCAGGCGCTGGCCGCCGTGGAGCAGGCGTCCTGGTGGCCGGAGATAGGCACCATGGACGTGCTGCCCACCTCCTCCCACGTGTTGCTCAAGGGCGCCGGCTACCGGGACCTTTACCGCCTCTACCCCCTCTTTCTTCTGGCACGGCTGCCCTTCGCCGGGGACCTGGGCGAGGCCATCGCCAACCGCGATGTGGCGGCCCTGTACGAGTGGTGGTGCCTCCTCAAGCTGGTGGGGGAGCTCGGCCGGATCTGCGGCCCGCCGGAGGGGGCGCCTTCCTTCCCGGGCCGGGAGGGCCGGGAGGATCGCGAGGGAGGGCCCGGAGCCCTAGCGATAAGGTTTCAGGACGGCACGCGGCTCTATTTCCAACGACGGTGCACCGGAGGCAGGGCCAGTTACTCCCTGACGGTGCAACCCGATTTCCTGATCGAGCATCCCCGGCGCGGGCGGATCTGCCTGGACGCCAAGTTCCGCTTCGAGCTCAGGGGAGGAAGTGTGGGGCCGGAGGAAGAGGCGGACCCGGAACGCAACCCGACCCATCGGGATCTGATGACCGCCCATGCCTACCGCGACAGCTTGCGCTGCCGGGCCGCGGTGATCCTCTACCCCGGCGACCATGGTGTCTTCTTCGGCGTTGATGGCAGCCGGCGGAACGGCCTGACCCTCACCGAGCTACTGGCAGACGGCGCCCTGGAAGGCGTGGGCGCGATCCCCTTCCGGCCGGGCGAGCAGGAAGCGGGGAATTGAGCATGGCGGATTTTCTGCCAGGAAGTCGGGGGGAATTGGGCGTGGCGGATCTGCTGGAAGTGTGGAAGAACGGGCAAACCCTGGACCGCCTCGAGGCAAGGCCGTTAGCCCGGCGGTTCCTCCTGCAGGTGGTGGAGCGGGTGCTGGAGAAGGCCGGATACCCGCTGAGCGCTGCGGACCGCGAAGAACTCCACGAGGTCGCCTACCGGCGGTGGCTGGAAACGAGCCAGGGGCTGCCGCGCTTCCGGCCCCATGAGGAGACCGACAAGTTCACCCGCCCGGCCTACCACCTCACCTTCAAGTCGCAGCCATCCCAGCGGCCGGATGGCGGGCCTACCTTCGACCGGGTCCTCCTCAACCCTTGGGCGGAGGAGAGGCACCTAGCCTGGCAGCTGGGTGTACAGGTGGACTTCCGCCCAGTTCCAGACAGCCCCGACCGCTGGCTCCCGGCCGCCATCATCGCTGGCGTACACGCCTGGGCGATCGATACGGACGGATCCCGGCTGCGCGGGTCCTACGGGCAGGGCAACCGCAACATTCATCCCGTGATTTGGGACAAGCTTGAGCAGGCCGGAGTGCCCGGGCAACTGCAAAACGCGTGGAGCCCCCTCGGTGTGGCTCCCGAACGCTACGGCGACCTACCAGACGGCCACCTGATGCTGGGGGTCCGGCTGGACGACCCCCACCGCTGGGCCTCGGCGGAAGAACTCATCGACCACTGCGCGGCGCTGTTGGCCGCGGCCTGGTCCGTCCTGCCGCGCCCGCCGGAGGTGGAACCCGTGAACCGCCCGCAATCCCAGGCGAGCAGCCCGCCCTCCAGCCGGGCCGTTACCGGAGAGGGCTCGCCAGAGGAGGATGGGCAGCAAGAGAGGTGGCGGGAGCACCGGCCCCGGCTGGCCCACCGCCTAGCGCGGTACCTGGCCGCGCGAGGCCTCGAGTACAGCCCTGACCAGATCGCCGCCGTCTACACGGCGTGCAAGACCAAGGGCTTCGTCATCCTCGCCGGCCTCAGCGGCACCGGCAAGACCCGGCTGGCACGGGAGCTGGCGGCACTGCTCTCGGCCCGGGAATGCTTCCAGGCCGTCCGGCCGGACTGGCGGGACGCGACCGCCGTGCTCGGCTACTACAACCCCTTCACCCGCCACTACCAGGAAACCCCCATCCTCCGTTTCCTGTGGGAAGCGGAGGTGGACTGGGACGGGGGCAGCCCCCCATCCCCCCGCCGGCCAGTCAACGACGCCCAGCTGGCCCAATACGTCCGGCGCCACCTCGACCCGGAGCAGGTGGATGTGTTGCGGGCGGGTCTGGAACGGTGGGGCCGCGACCTCTCCACCTGGACGGAAGAAGACGTCCGCGAGCTGTGGGAACCGTACCGCAACGCCATGGGCGACGTCGGCGGCGCCCCGCGGCTGAGTTCCGATGTCGCGACCCTGTGGGAGGCCACGCGGATCCTGGCCGATCGCCACCGCCACCTGGGCGAGCGCATGCGGGATGCCATGCAAGTCTTCGCTGCGACGGAGAAATACCGGCCGTTCTCCCGGGTTGTACGTGCCCTTGCCGCCCTCGAGCCTGAACGCGTGCCACCCGTATTTCAGGAGCATTATCTGAGGCGGCTCCTCCGGGTCCTGGGTATAGCTCGGCCTATCAACCTCGGCGCGGTCGTGGACGGCCGCAACGAACCCGCTTACCTGGACGACTGCTGGGACGCCCTGACGAAGCGGCTCCGGGAGGTTGTGGCCGCAGCGGGTCTCCCTGCGGACGACCCCGCCGTGCGGGGAAGAGCAGCCTGGGCGCTGGCAAGGCTGGCCCCCCAAGGGCGGGATGGCACCGGCGCCTCAAGCGGCGCCCCTGTGACCGCGCCGGGAGTACGCCCCTATTTCCTGATCCTCGACGAGATGAACCTGGCGCGGGTCGAGTACTACCTGGCCGACCTGCTGAGCGCCATGGAGACTGACCGGGATCGGCCCATCGTCCTCTCCGCAGGACCGGCGGGTGGTGCACCAGAGCCGGCCGGCTGGGAGGTTGCCGGGAATGCGGGGACTCCGCGGCACGCCGCCGACATGGACGGTCCGGGCGATACGGAAGAAGTGGCGGTCCGGCTGGCCCCTAACGTCTACATCATTGGCACCGTCAACATCGACGAGACGACCTTCGCCTTTAGCCCGAAGGTGCTGGACCGGGCCTTCACCGTAGCCTTTCGCGATGTACACCTGGGTCCCGGCTACCCGCCCGCACCCCAGGACCCCGGTGACGGCGCGCTCTCGGAAGAAGAACTCGACCTGCTCCGCCGCGACTTTACCCGCGGGGGCCGCTGCGCGGGGGTTGACAAGGACCTGGTGCGCGAGGCGGCCCGCCGGTACCCCTGGATCGTGCAAGCCCTGGCGGAGCTCAACGGGCTGCTCTACCCCCACGACCTGCACTTCGGCTACCGGGTCGTGGATGAGATCCTGGCCTTCGTCCACCTCGGCCTGGAGTCGCCGGTGCGGGACGGGTTCGAGGTGATGAACAGCCCCGCCGGTGTGCCCGCTCCCGCTGGCGATCTGGCCCACGCCCAGGTGGCTTCAACCGCGGAGCCGACGGAAGCACAAGCTGGCCTCCAGTGGGCTGACGGTGAGTCAACCGGAGAAGCGGCGCCGGAGGCCGCAGGGGGACGGGGGAGGGGACCAACGGCGGCACCTCGCCAGCGGGTGCGGCCACAGGCCAGGGGACGCCGCCCTCTGCCCAGGTCACCGATGCTGAGCACGTCGCCTTCGACTGGGCCGTGGCCATGAAGCTGCTGCCCCGGTTGCAGGGCCAGCGCAACCGGCTGGAGGAACCCCTCAACGCGGTGCGGCGGTGGGCCGAACGATATGGCTGCCGGCGCGTGGCGGCTGAGGTGGCACGCCTCCTCCGGAAGCTCAGCGTGGAAGGATTCGCCACGTACCTGTGACGGCCGCCCGGTGGCCCGGCGACGTGACGGCAAGGTTTCCTGGCCCGATGCGAGCACCACGGTGCTGATCACCACCCACCCATGGACGAGGACGTCTCGGCCACTCTCGCATCCTCAAGGAGGGGTGGTGCAAAGGTCTCCTGCCCGTCGTCGGCCTTGACCCACCCGGCCGGTGAATCTATCTTCTTGATTGGCTGATCAATCAAGTTCACACCGGTCCGCCCGTGGCGATGGCGACCCCGCTGCCACGACGGCCGTGGTGAGTGCCCAGTACAGCGCCGCCAGGGAAAGGTGGTGAGGAAACCGTGGACGGGCCGGCACCCGACCGCCGCCAGCAGATCATCGAGGCGGCCTTCCGCGTCTTCAGCCGCAAGGGATTCAAGGAAGCGACCAACCGCGAGATCGCGGCCGAGGCCGGCATCGCCCCGGGGCTGATCTACTGGTACTTCCGCAACAAAGAGGACCTGTTCCTGGCCGTGGCGGAGACGAAGTCGCTGGCCCTGCCGCTGGCACGCCTCGCCGAGACCCTGCATGATGCCCCGCCCCGGGAGTTCTTCCGTGCGGTGGCGAGGCAGGTCGAGGCGACCTTCCAGTCCGAGACCAACCGCTCCGCGGCCCGCTTCCTTCTGGCCGAGGGGCTGCGCCAGGAGCGGTTACGGGAACTGCTCCGGGAGCGGGTCTTCGGTCCGGGTCTGGCGGCCGTAACGCGGTACATCGAGCGGCAAGTGGAGCGAGGCCGCCTCCGTCCGGTGGAGCCGCGGGTCGCCGCCCGGTTGTTCGTCGGCCTGATCATGTCCCAGGTGCTGGTCGGGCTGTTGCTGGAGATGGACCGGCCGTCCGGCCTCGCGCCCATGCTGGAAGAAGCGGTCGAGGTGTTCCTGCGGGGGATCGTGCCGCAGGCCCCGGAGGACGCGGAACAGGCCGGGAACCCGGCGGAAGACGCCGGGAACCCGGAGACCCATCGGGAGGGCGGGCAAGATGATGCGGCGCATCGCCGCCGTGATGCATAAGGAGTTCATCCACCTGCGGCGGGACCGCCGGACGCTGGCCATGATGATCGTCATTCCGCTGGTCTGGCTCATCCTCTTCGGCTACGCCTTCAGTTTCGACGTCTCGGACCTGCGGGTGGCGGTCGTCGACCGGAGCGGCACGGATACCGGGCGCATCCTAGCCCGGGCCTTCCACGACTACGAGAAGTTCCGGCCGGTGGACCTGCCTGTACCCGGCGACGCGAGCCTCCCAACCATCGTGGAGGACGCCCGCGAGCGCATCCGCCTGGACGAGGTCGACATGGTCATCCTCCTGCCGCCCAGCTTCGGGGAGCCAGGCGAACAGGCGCGCCTCCAGGTCATGATCGATGGCTCCCAGCTGTTCTCGGCCCAGGCAGGGGCGAGGCTCCTCCAGGAGGCCATGGAGGAAGTCCTGGACGAGGTCCAGGAGGAGATCCGGGACGATCTCCGCGCGGAGGTAGTGCGGGAGGCCCAGGAACGCCTGGAGGCAGAGTGGGAATCCCGGCTGGCCGCGGTACGGGACAGGCTGCGCGCCCTGGG
>QGUQ01000062.1 GCA_003242195.1 Bacillota bacterium
CGCAATGAAGGCCGGGGAGCCGAGCGGGTGTTGCGGGAGAACCATCAAACTCCTCCGCGGAACAACGGGCGTGGGACGCGTCGCCGAGGAACCGGGCGCCGGTCACCCGGCACTCCGGGACGCCTGGGTGCTGGTGGAGCTCGGCGTGGTGGAACCGTGGCGGCGGGGCGTGGGCACCGCCTTGCACGATGCCGCCTGGCGTCACAGCCAGGCCCCCGGGCGGTGCTCTCGATCCAGGTCGAGAACACTGGCGCCCGCCGGCTGTACGAGCACCGAGGTTGGCGATACCTGCACTCCGGCTTCGTCTTCCGGGAAGGGCAACCGCCCCACGTGGTCATGGCCAAGGAGCTGGTAGGGCGTGGGGGGACGACCGGGGGTGGCGCCTGGACCGCCCCGAGCCGCCCCTTGCTATGCTGGCTGGTGCTCTGCGTGCCGCCAGAAGGCACGTGGCTCATCGCGTGGTGGGGCTGCGGGGGAGCCCACGCGTCAGCCGTCTAAACGGTGCACGTACTCGAGGTTGGATTCCAGCACTTCGCCCGCCTTCCAGCCGCGGAAGGGCTCGGGCACCGGCTTGCTGCCCGCGCCCCACTCCCGGATCTCGCACGAGTTCGTCCCGGGTCGCGGCCAGGGCGGCGTGCTCGCCGCATTCCTGCGTGAGTTCCTGCCGGTGGAGGGGGTCGGTCTCACCAGCGATCCGGCCCCGCAACTCCTGCAAGAAGGACGCGTGTTGCGTGCGCACCCGATCAAGGAAGGCGGGTGTTCGCCGGGCCGTCACCTCCCGGGTCTTCCGCCTTCCGATGATGTCGACGTCGCTGAACGCCTGGTTGCCCAGGTAGTGGTCGTAGTCCCGGTGGCTGTTGACGACCCAGGGCACGGGCTTGCCCGTGACGGCCTCCGCGACCCGCCGCAGGTCGCGGCCCGCCCCCGGTGTGAACACGGTGTCGAAGACCAGGATCCCTTTCCCCAGGTCGACGAACCTCGCGTTGCTCCACGCGCCCTGGCCGGGCACCGCCAGGGCGGCGTAAACGCCGGGCACGACCTCCTGCACCGTGAAATAGCGGGATTGCATCGCCCTCAATTCCTCCTCGCTGGCCGTTCCCGCCGGCGACCCACCTGGCGGGGTCCCGCCCATCCCGTTTAGCCGTGGCCGGCGGTCGTGCCCGGCGGCCATCCCGGCTCCGTTCCCGGCCGACCTGGCATCGGCGTGCTACAGGCTCTGCCCCTGGCTGCTCGACTCACCGTACGAAGAGGGACTGCGGAAGGAAAGCGGAGACCAGCCAGTTGGGCGCGTCCACCACCTCGCTGATCTTGAGATCCACCGCCACGCTGGCCAGGGCGTAGGCCTCGGCGGGTTCCAGACGGTAGGTCTCGCCCAGGTAGCGGATCATGGCCCGCACGGCCTTGCGGGCGGCCTCCATCAGGTCATCGCTGATACCCGTGGTCACGTAATAACCCCGCGGATCCTGGCCGGACTTCAGGGGGCCGGGCACGATGTAATGGGGTTCGTCCAGGCGGATGTCCCGCCGGACGCGGAAGCGGCAGGCCACCCGCATGGCCGCTTCGATGGCGGTGCCGCAGACCTCGCCGTCGCCCTGGGCCGCATGGGTGTCGCCGATGGAGAAGAGGGCGCCTTCCACCCAAACCGGCAACAGCAGGCGCGTCCCGGCCGTCAGGTGCCGGATGTCCATGTTGCCACCGTTCCTCCGCGGTGGGACGATGCTGTGCCGGCCCGGTTCGGGCAGGGCGACCCCGATGGTACCGGGGAACGGGTTGAGGGGGACGGCGATCCGGTCGTTGAACCAGGCCCGGTCGCCAGCCTGTTGCAGATCCCAGATCTTGAGATAGGGCTCGGGGAACTCCTCCGCCAGCAGCCCGAAGCCCGGGATGATGGCGGTCCAGCCCCAGGTGGCGGGCCCGAAGGCGAGGATCTCCACTTCCAGCACGTCGCCAGGTCTCGCCCCCTTGATGAACACGGGTCCCGTCACCGGGTTGACGCGCTCGAAATCCAGGCGTACCACGTCTGCCGCCGTCGAGCGAGGGTTCAACTGCCCGCCGGAGGCGTAAATGCCCTCGAACTCCACCGCCTCTCCCGGTTCCACCTCCAGCACGGGCTCAAGGGCGTTGTCCCAGCCGTGGTGGACGTGGTTGTCGCTGGCGTGGATGGTGTGGCGGGCGCCGCCGAGACGGTCCATGGACATCCCTCCGCATCAACCTCCTGTATAAATGGGTTTCCTTGGCCGGAGGGGGAGGGGACTCCTGCCCCGGGCCGGTCCCCGTTCGGGGGCGGCTGCCCGTGGTAAGTTGGAGGTAGGGCGCGCGACGCGTGGCGCCGGCTCGGAGTACGGCGAAGGAAGCGGTGAGGTGACCATGGAGTGGTGGTAGACACGGGTGGCCCCGGGTACGAGGCTGGGTACGAGGCTGGGCGCCTGCGCCTGGTTCCCGACTGGCTCCGGCGCCAGGCCGAACTGCAGCCCGGAGGGCTGGCGCTGGTGGCCGGGCGGGAGCGATGGACCTTCGCCCGGCTGGACGAGGCTGCGGGAGCCCTGGCTACCCACCTGGCGCGGATCGGCGTGGCACCGGGGGAGCGGGTGGCGGTCCTGGCGGGCAACGGCTTGCCTTACGTCGTCCTGGTCCACGCCTTGATCCGGGCTCGGGCCGTGCTGGTGCCGCTGAACACCCGCCTGGCGCCTGCCGAGCTGGCCTGGCAGATCCGTGACTCCGGTGCCCGGTGGCTGATTCACGACGACGGCCAGGCAGGGAAAGCCGCCGCGGCCCTGGAGGAATTCCGGCGCCGGGACGGAGAGGCCGCCGACGCGGGGACGCCGCCGCAGCTGCTGCGCCTGGCGGCCCTGCTGGCCGCCGCCGAAGGTCGCGGCGTGGCGCCGCCCATCGCCCTGGAAGGGCCCCACTGCATCATCTACACCTCGGGCACCACGGGCCGTCCCAAGGGCGCCGTCCTGACCTACGGCAACCACTTCTGGAGCGCCGTGGCCTCGGCCCTCAACCTCGGCCTTCACCGGGACGACCGCTGGCTGGCCTGCCTGCCCTTCTTCCACGTGGGCGGGCTTTCCATTCTGTTCCGCTCGGTCATCTACGGCATCCCCGTGGTGGTGCACGAGCGGTTCGACCCGGCGGCGGTGAACCGCGCCATCGACGAGGAGCGCGTGACCATCGTCTCGGTTGTCAGCGCCATGCTGCAGCGGATGCTGGAGGAACGTGGCGACCGCCCCTATCCCCGGCACCTGCGCTGCGTGCTCCTGGGGGGAGGCCCGGCGCCGCGGCCGTTGCTGGAGGCCTGCGCTGCCCGTGGCGTGCCCGTGGTGCAGACCTATGGCATGACGGAGACCGCCTCCCAGTTCGCCACCCTCTCGCCGGCCGACGCTCTGCGTAAGCTGGGATCGGCGGGCAAGCCCCTGTTCTTCAACGAGCTCCGCATCGTGCGCGACGACGGCCGGCCCGCGACACCGGGGGAGGTGGGCGAGATCGTGGTGCGTGGCCCCACGGTCACGCCGGGCTACCACAACCGGCCCGACGCCACCGCCCGGGCCTGGCGGGACGGCTGGTTCCACACGGGCGACCTGGGCTACCTGGACGAAGAAGGTTACCTCTACGTGGTGGACCGCCGCGACGACCTGATCATCTCCGGCGGGGAGAACGTCTACCCGGCGGAGGTGGAGGCCGTGCTGCTGTCCCACCCGGCGGTGGAGGAAGCAGGGGTGGTCGGCCTGGACGACCCGCAGTGGGGGCAGGTACCGGCGGCCGTGGTACGCCTCCGCCCGGGACGGGGAAGCCGGGGCGGGGATGAAGGCGAAGAAGGCGAGGCATGCGTGGAAGGCGAGACGGGGGCGCCGGCTCTGACGGAGGACCTGATCCGCTTCTGCGAGGAACGCTTGGCCCGTTACAAGGTGCCGCGCCGCATCGTGATCGTGGACGAACCGCTGCCGCGCACGGCGAACGGCAAGCTGCAGCGGCGCCTCCTCCGGGGGGTGCTGGAGGGCCGGGGATGACGCGCGGGCCAGCGATCCCTACGAGGATAAGATGTCCTGCTTCATGCGTTCAAATTCTTCCCTCGAGATCTCGCCGCGGGCGTAACGCTCCTTGAGAATGGCCAGGGCGCGTCGATTGTCGTCGCTGGTCGCCGCCGCCCCGGTCCGGTCCCCCCGGCCGGCCCGGCCACCGACGATCCACCAGAACAGGGCGACAGCCAGGAGCGGTGGCAGCAACCAGAAGGCCATCATGGCGATCCACATGGCCCACATGGCCCAGCCGTCTCCCCACCACCAGTGCATCACCGTCCATCGCCTCCCATCTCCACAGCATCCATCACGGACGCCGGCCGCCTTTCTGCTCGCCCGGCCTGTATTCGGGCGTGTACAGCCATGGCCCGCACGAGGGCCAGTCGCGCCCCAGGACCCGGCTGGGCGCAGCGGTTGAGGGGCCGGTTCATCACCGTCATGACCGTGTTGAAGGCGAGGGCCTGCCGCGACTGACCGTGGCCTCCAGCTCGCCGAGCATCCGCCCCAGCCCCTGGGCACCGAGACGGAAAACGCGGAGGGCAAAAACGCGGATGGGACGGTCCTCCTTGTTCATGGCGCCGCCTCCCGGGTGCTGCCGGTCCCGCGCGCCGAATGAGCCCGAGACCCCGCCGCCTCAACGACGGCGCCACAGGTACTGCCACGTGCGGCCGCCATCCTGTGTTCGCAGCAAGTTCCCCGCAAATGTGGCGACATAGACCGTACCCGCCTCACCGGGGTGGACGGCGATGGCGACGACCGGGTCCCGGTCATCACCGACCTGTAAGCCCAGGGGCTGCCACGTGCGTCCCCCGTCCGCGCTTCGCACCAGGCCGGCAGCTACGGCGTAGGCCAGCAGTTGCTGCGGATCGGACGGGACGAAGGCGGCGGCGGTGACGGCTCCGGGCAGAATGGGCTGCCACGTGCGGCCGCCGTCCTCGCTGCGCAGGAGTCCATCCTCGCCCGCGGCCAGCAGCGTGTCGGGGTCTGTGGGGTGGGCCACCAGCTGGAGCGGGCCCCGGCCATGGGGACCGGCGATGGCGGCCACCTCGGTGCGCGTCCAGGTCCGGCCGCCGTCGTCGCTCCGGTAGAACCGCCCGTCGCCGTAGAAGAAGCCGTAGATGCGCCGCTGGTCCGCCGGGCTGACGGCCATGGCGTGGAAGTCCACTTCACCCGCCAGCGCCACCGGCTCCCAGGACCTGCCACCGTCGCGGCTCCTGATGAGGCCCACGGGGTTGGGCATGTTCAGGCCCGGGCCCGGGTGACCGCTGGCATAGAGCACGTCCCGCTCGGGAGCCACGGCGAAGCCCATCAGATCGATGATGGAGCCGACGGGCCCTTCCCAGCCCTTGGATTCCCGCCACACCAGCAGGCCCTCGTGGGTGGCGACCCAGATCCGGTCCGGGTCGAAGGGGTCGACGGCCAAGCCATGCACGTGGCTGATATCCGGACCGGCGTTGTTGGCATGCCAAGCGTAAGCGAAACCGGCCGCCAGGAGGACGATGATCCCAACGGCCAACCCAGCACGGGCTGTCAGACCGCGCTGGCGGGAACGACGGGGACGAGTCTTCTTCACCGGGATGACCCCCATGTTTGTGTGTGTGGCGGCGCAAAGGATGCGACGGGAACTACGCAGCCCGTTTCCCGGTCACCTGCGCCGGGCCACCGCGTCGGGCCTGCGGGTGCCGGCGATCTCGGAAGCGGCGCATGGGGTCGAACCGCTTCAGCAGGGTCGAGTTGGTGGTCACCGACACGGAACTGAGGGCCATCGCGGCGCCGGCTAGAACCGGGCTCAAGTAACCCAGGGCCGCCACCGGGATCCCCAGCGCGTTGTAGATCAGGGCCCAGAACATGTTCTGACGGATCTTGGCCAGGGTGGCCCGGCTCAGGTCGATGGCCGCCACCAGGCCGCGCAGGTCCCCGCGCATCAAGGTGACGTTCGCCGCTTCGATGGCCACGTCGGTACCGGTGCCGATGGCGATGCCCACGTCGGCGGTGGCCAGGGCGGGCGCATCATTGATGCCGTCGCCCACCATGGCTACCTTCAGGCCCCGCGCCTGCAGCTCGCGCACCTTGCCAGCCTTCTCGGCAGGCAGCACCTCCGCCAGCACCCGCTCGGGCGGGATGCCCGCCTGGCGGGCGATGGCACGCGCGGTCCGGGCGTTGTCGCCGGTGATCATCCACACCTCGAGACCCATGCGCTGCAGTTCGGCGATGGCTTCCGGTGCGTTCTCCTTGATGGTGTCTGCCACGGCGATGAGCCCCGCCAGGCGGCCGTCCACCGTGGCCATCATCACCGTCTTGCCCTGGTCTTCGAGAGCCTCAAGACGGTCGCGAATGCCAGCCAGGTCGATGCCCTGCCGCTCCATCAGCCGGCGGTTCCCGACATACAGTTCCCGCCCGCCGACCGTCGCCCGTACGCCATGGCCGGGAATGGCCTCGAAATCGCTGGGCTCCTCCAGTTGCAGCCCTTCCTGCCGCGCCCGCTCGACGATGGCGGAAGCCAGCGGGTGCTCGGAGTTCTTCTCGGCGGAGGCCACCAGCCGCAGGAGCTCGGCCTCGTCCATGCCCTCCGCCACCACGTCGGTGACCGACGGCTTGCCGACGGTGATGGTGCCCGTCTTGTCCAGCAGGATGGCGTTCAGGGTTCCCGTCGCTTCCAGGTGCTCGCCGCCGCGGAAGAGGATGCCGTTTTCCGCCCCGCGGCCCGTCCCGACCATGACCGCCGTGGGCGTGGCCAGGCCCAGGGCGCAGGGGCAGGCGATGACCAGCACCGCCGTGGCCGACAGCAGCGCCGTGGTGAAGTCACGGGTCGCCAGGTACCAGGCGCCGAAGGTGATCACGGCGATGGCGATCACCGCCGGGACGAAGTAGTTGGAGACGCGGTCCGCGAAGGCCTGGATGGGCGCCTTGGAGGCCTGGGCTTCCTCGACGATCCGGACGATCTGGGCCAGCGCCGTGTCCTTGCCCACCTTGGTGGCGCGAAACTTGAAGGTGCCCGTGGTGTTGACGGTGGCGCCGATGACCTCGTCGCCCGGACCCTTCTCCACGGGCAAGCTCTCGCCGGTCAGCATCGACTCGTCCACGGCCGACCGGCCCTCGATGATCACGCCGTCCACCGGGATCTTCTCGCCGGGGCGGACGATGACGATATCGCCCACCTCCACGGCGTCGACCGGGACGTCCTGCTCGCGGCCGTCCCGGATCACCCGGGCCGTCCTGGCCTGCAGGCCCAGGAGCTTCTTGATGGCCGCCGACGTCCGCCCCTTGGCCACGGCCTCCAGGTACTTGCCCAGCGCCACCAGCGTGATGAGGAGGGCGCTGGTCTCGAAATACACGCCCGGGATGCCCAGCTGTGGCCATAGCAATGCCGCCAGGCTGTAAAAGTACGCGGCCGTGGTGCCCAGGGCGACCAGCACCGACATGTTGGCGTTGCGGTTCTTCAGATTGAAGTAGGAATCGCGGTAGAAGACCCAGCCGACGTAGAACTGGACCGGCGTCGCCAGGAGCAGCTGCACCCAGCCGTTGCCCAGCAGGTCCGCCACCGGCCCCTGGACCATCAAGGAGTGGGTGACCATGGCGGCCAGCAGGGGCAGCGACAAGACCGCGCCGAGCAGGAAACGGTTCCACCAGCCGCGGATCTCCCGCTGGCGTGCCGCCTCGCTCTCGTCACCCGCGTCTTCCAGCGGCCGGGCCTCGTAACCGGCACCGCGCACGGCCCGCAGCATCTCCGCCACGTTCACGGCGCCGGGGACGTACCGGACCGTGCCGGTGTTGGATGCCAGGTTCACGCTGACATCGACCACGCCCGGCAACTTGCGCAGCGCAGCCTCGACCCGGTTCACGCATGAAGCGCAGGTCATCCCTTCGATGGACAGGCGGGCCTGCTGCAGTGGGACCTCGTATCCCAGGTCCCTGACGCGCGCCGCCATGTCCGCGGCGCTCACACGTGCCGGGTCGAACCGGACCCGGGCGCGGTTGGTGGCCAGGTTGACCGTTGCCTCGACCACGCCGTCCAGGCGCTTCAGGCCCCTTTCGATGCGGTTGGCACAGGCGGCGCAGGTCATGCCCTCCACCGGCAGGGTCAACTCGGCCGCCGCAGTGCCTTCCCGGGGCTGACTCCCGGTGCCGGCACCCGTGCCATCCCTTACCGCCACGTCGCTCACGGTGGCTCCTCCTTTGCCGGCTATAGCAAGCGCTTGACCACGGCTAGGACCTCGTCGATGGCCTCGTCGCCGTTGCCGCTGCGAATGGCGTCCTGGACGCAGTGGTGGGTGTGCTGCTCCAGGAGCTGGAGGGCCACGGCGTCCAGGGCGGCGCGGACGGCCGCCACCTGGATGAGCACGTCGACGCAGTACCGCTCCTCCTCGACCATCCGCTGCAAGCCCCGGACCTGGCCCTCGATGCGGCGGAGTCGCGCCAGGAGCTTCTTCCGGTCGGCATGCGGCGTCATGCGTCGCGTGTGGGCCGTATCACATTGGGCGCGCACGTCCTGAACCGGTGCGGTCCGTTCCGCGCTGGAACCCGCTGCGCCTCCTCCAATGGGCTGATCGCTCATGACCATCACGCTCCGTTCAGGACCAACATACCCCACAGGGGTATTGCCCTGTCAAGGTGAGGTTGGGGCGGCGATGACCGGCGCCCCGCGCGGGGTCGCCTTTCGCGCGCGCCGCCAGGGTCCAAACCGGGTGAGGGTGACGGGCTCACCGTCCACCACCCCTATCGCCGGCCGGTCATCCTCGGCGGCG
>QGUQ01000421.1 GCA_003242195.1 Bacillota bacterium
GCTCCACCAGGCGCCGGGCGGCCTCGTAGGCCTCCTCCTCGCGCAGGGGGATGACCACGTTGCCGAACATGTCGATGCGCTCGGTCACCCCGAAGGTGAGTTCCCGGGGCACCAGGGGCGGGTCGTAGCGATGGGTGTTGAGGTGCAGCCGGTCCTCGTAGGAGTAGCCCAGGTAGCTCTGGATGGCCCGGCCCATGCGGTGGAAGTCCTCCATCCCCCGGTTCACGATCAGGCCGACGCGCAGGCCCTTGCGCTGCACCACCCGGTTGAGCATGGCGGTGCCCGAGTAGACACCCGTCACCAGCTGCGGCAACACCTGCTCCACCGTCAGGTTCCACTGGGCCAGGGCGTCGGCACAGGACTGCAAGAGCCCCTCCGACTCGTCGTGGGGCGTGCTCTGGGCTTTCCCCACCACGAAGGCGCCCGTCTCGTCCACGAAGAAGGTGTCCGTCATGGTGCCGCCCGCATCCACGCCCAGGATCTGGACGGCCGTCCCCTTGGCGACCCTTGTCGCCGGCAAGGCACACCCCTCCTCCCTTGCGACCGGCTCGCAGCCCGCCGAAGCCGGCCCGGGGCCGATCCCGGGGCCTGGCCCCGCTCGTCCCTCGGTGCCCGGTCTTATCCCCTGATTACGGGCGGGCGGGCATGGCAATCAATGGAAGGGGCGCAAACGGTTGCACGGAGAGCCCGAAGGCCCCCTGGGCGGGGGCGGACGGGCCGGCGGCGGGGCCCTCGCCGTTCACCGCCGCTATCCGGCGTTTCGCAGCCCGGCGGCGATACCCAGGATCGACAGGAGGAGCGCCCGCTCCAGCTCCGGGCGGGAGGGGTCCGACGCGGGTACGGAGCGGTACCGGTCCAGCAGTTCCACCTGGATGTGGCTGATGGGGTCCACGTAGGGGTTGCGCAGGGCGGTCTGCCGCGCCAGCACCGGGTGGTTGTGCAGGAGGGGGGCGTCAAAGGTCTCTTCCAGCAGGGACCAGGCGGCCCGGAACCCCTGTTCCAGGCGGGGGAAGAACCGCCGCGCCAGCTCGGGCGGCACCAGGCGCAGGTACTCCCGGGCGACGCTCAGGTCGGCCTTGGCCAGGGCGATGGCGGCGCCGTCCAGCACCGAGGCGAAGAAGGGCCACCCGCGATACATGGCTTGCCGCAACGGCCGCGGGATGGCGGCCAGCCCCTCTGCTAGCCCGTACCAGCCGGGGAGGAGGAGCCGTACCTGGGTCCAGGCCATCACCCACGGGATGGCCCGCAGGTCGCCCACCTCCCGCACCCGGCCCGTCCGAGACACCGGGCGCGAGGCGATCTTCAGGGCGGCGATCTCCCGGATGGGCGTGAAGTGCTCGAAGAACTCGAAGAAGCCCGGCTCGGCCAGCAGGGCCCGGTAGGCCTCGGCCGAGCGGGCGGCGGCCGCCTCCAGGGCCTCCCGCCATTCTCCGGGCACCGCGTGGCCTTCGCCCCGCAGGTCCCGGGCGGCGGCCAGGACGAAGTGGTAGACCAGTTGCTCGAGGTTGCGCAGGGCCAGCTCGGGGTGGGCGTACCGGTCCGCCAGCGCCTCCCCCTGCTCCGTCAGCCGCAGCCGCAGCCCCACCGTGCCGGGCGGCAGGCTGGCGATGGCCCGACCGGCGGTGCCGCCGCCCCCGCGGGCGGTGGAGGTGCCGCGCCCGTGGAAGAAGGAGACCGGCACGCCCTCCTGGCGGGCCACGCGGGCGATCCCCTCCTGGGCCTTGTACAGGGCCCAGTTGGCCGCCAGGTAGCCCGCGTCCTTGTTGGAATCGGAGTAACCGATCATGACCTCGAAGCCGCCCCGCGCCCGGGCGTGGGCGCGGAAGACCGGGTTGCGCAGCAGCCGGCGCACGGTCTCGGGTGAGGCCTCCAGGTCGGCCAGGGTTTCGAACAGCGGCACCACGTCGAAGGGAAGGGCCCGGCCCGGCCGGTAATGCCCCGTCTCCCGGGCCAGGAGGAACACCTCCAGCACGTCGGAAGGGGCGCGGCAACCGCTGATGACATAGCCGCCGCGGTACCGCCAGGCCCGCAGGGCGCCCAGTGCCACCTGCAGCGCCCGTGTGGCGGGCCGGTAGCCGGTGGGCGCCAGGGGGCGGGCCGTGGCCAGCTCCCGCGTCAGCAGTTCCTCCCGCCGATCCGGGGGCAGGGCCAGGTAATCCACGGCCACCCCACCGGCCCGCAGCAGCTCCGCCACCGCCTCGGCGTGGGCGCCCGCATGCTCGCGCAGGTCGAGGGCCGCCATGGCCCAACCGAAGGCCTCTGCCCGGCCCCGCCGCCGCCGCACCCAGAC
>QGUQ01000422.1 GCA_003242195.1 Bacillota bacterium
GCCGTGGAAGGCATCAGCTGCATCAGGCCCACCGCCCCGGCGGGCGACACGGCAGCGGGGTTCAGGCCCGATTCGGCCCTGGCGACGGCCCAGAGCAAGCCGGGATCCAGGCCGTAGCGCCGAGCCGCCTCTTCGAACAAGGCGCGGAACCGGCCCATGGCCGAGCTTCCGCCTCCGGCCCGGCTCCCGCCCCCTTCGGGGACGGTCCCGCCACC
This sequence comes from Bacillota bacterium, assembly GCA_003242195.1. GTDB lineage: Bacteria > Bacillota > Sulfobacillia > Thermaerobacterales > Thermaerobacteraceae > ZC4RG37. The sequence goes on from QGUQ01000422.1 coordinate 216, forward strand.
GGGCGTAGCACCGGGCGTCCCCGCCACGCCGGCGGTCCCGGTGAGGGACGCAAGCCCCGCCCCGGCCACACCCCCGGGCCGGCTCTCCAGGGCGCGCTGGGCCACCGCCCACAACAGGAGTTGCAGGAAGACCCGCTCCACCGACGACATGGCATGGCCGCCCCCTCGGATGGGAGATGGCATCGCCGGCCGCGTCGCCCGCCCGGGACCTTCAGCCCAGGGGGACCTGCCGTCCCCGCCGCCCCTCGAAGACCGTCACCGTGTCGTACCCGTTCTCCCGCGCGAAGCGCACCAGGTCGGGGTAGGCCCAGCCCACGTGCTCCGGATCGTGGGCATCCGAGGCAAGGGTCACGGGCACGCCCAGGCGCCGGGCCTCCGCCAGCAGGTGCGGGTCCGGGTAGAACTCCCCCACCGGCTTGCGCCGCCCGGCGCTGGAAATCTCCAGGCAGGTCCCCGTTTCGGCCGCTGCCCGGGCGAGCCGGGCCAGGTATTCCTCCAGCTCATTCCTGTTTTCGGGGGGCAACCGGTAACCGAACACCTTGATCACGTCGGGGTGGCCGAACACGTCGAAGAGGCCGCTGCGGATGGCCCGTTCCGCCAGTTCGAAGTAGCGCCGGTAGGCCTCCTGCACGTCCCGCCCCTGCCAGGTGGCGGGATCGAGGTCGAACCCCCAGTCGTCGATCCAGTGGACGGACCCGATGACGAAGTCGAAGGGATAGGCGGCCAGGAACCGGCCGATCTCCTCCTCGCGCCCCGGCACGTAGTCCATCTCGATGCCGATCTTGACCGGCAGCCCGTCGGCCCGGGCCGCCTCAAGGAGTGCGATGTAGTCGTCCATCCGGAAGCCGCTGCTGTAGCGCTCGATGTACCAGGGCTGCCCCAGCAGCGGCGCCGCCTCCACGAAGTTGTACGCGTGCTCGGTGATGCCGATCTCGTCCACCCCGCGCTGGCGGGCGACCTCCACGAAGCGCAGCAGATATTCCCGGGTCAGGCCGCCCCGCTCCAGGTGCATGTGGTAATCGACCAGCATGGTGCGATCGCCCGTCTCCTTCCTCCGGCAGGCAAGGCTGCTGCGACTGCTGCTGCAAGGCGTCTTCTCCCTTCCCGGCCGGGTCCCTGCCCGGCCGAGTCCCTTCCCGGCCGGGTCCCGGCACCGCTCACTCCCCGCGGGGCCCGCTCGCCGGCTGAAGGTAACGGTCGAACCACTCAACGATGCGGTCCAGGCGGTACACGCGGTGCCACGGCTTGCCGCCGAGGCTCAACCCGTGGCTCTCCCCCGGGAAGCGGACGAACTCCGTCGGCACCCCCCGCACCTTCAGCGCCGTGTAGAGCTGCTCCGCCTGCTCGATGGGACAGCGCAGGTCCATCTCCGAGTGCATGATCAGCAGCGGCGTCTTGCACCGGGCGATGTGGTGCAGGGGCGACATCTCCAGGTACCGCAGCGGGTCCTCCCAGGGCGGCACACCCAGGCCGAACAGGTCGTCGTAACCCAGGTCGCTGGTGCCGAAGAAACTGTACCCGTTAGCAATGCAATCCATCGTCACCGCCGCCCGGAAGCGGTCCGTATGGGTGACGATCCAGTTGGTCATGTACCCGCCGTAACTGCTCCCCGCCACACCGAGCCGCTCCGGATCGATGAAGTCGAACCGCTCCAGGACCGCGTCGACGCAGGCCATGAGGTCCCGGTAGTCCCGGTTCCCCCAGTCCCCGCGGATGGCGGTGCAGAACTCCTGGCCGTACCCCTGGCTGCCCCGCGGGTTGGTGAAGAACACGGCGTAGCCGCGGGCGGCCAGTAGCTGCAACTCGTGGCAGAAGGCGTAGCCGTACATGAACATGGGACCGCCGTGGATGTGCAGGATGGCCGGATACTTCTTCCCGGGCTCGAATCCCACCGGGCGGAGGAGCCAGCCGTCCAGCAGTTTCCCGTCCGACTGGAAGGTGAAGGTCTCGGGCTCGACGACCTCCACATCCGCCAGCAACCGCTCGTTGGCCACCGACAGGCGGGTAGCGCTCCGGATCTCGCCCGCCGGTTCGTCCCGCCCGGGGAGATCGGCGACCCAC
>QGUQ01000063.1 GCA_003242195.1 Bacillota bacterium
GCGGACGACCGGATCGGGAATGACGCGAATGATGATTCGATCGAGCTTGGGGCGCCCGAGGAAGTACTCCTCATTGGCCTCGAGCACGATGCGATCGTCCTTCTTCCACTCCACGACCTTGAAGGGACCGGTACCGATGGGCTTTTGGTTGAACTCGTCGTTGTTGAGATCCTTGCCCTCGAGGAGGTGCTTCGGAACGATACCCGCACGGGGGCTCACCAACACCGACAGGAACGGTGCGTAGGGCTCCTTCAGATGGAAGACCACCGTGTGGGAGTCGACCGCCTCGACAGGCTTGACCGGAAGGGAATCCCAGGACGCTGGATTGTCCGGATTCGTCAACTCTTCAAAGCCCGCCAAGGCGCTGAGAAAGGCCCGGTTCTGGTTGTTGACCTTGGGATCGAGCCACTTCTGGACGGTAAAGACGACATCATCGGCCGTGAAGGGCTGTCCGTCGTGCCACTTGACGTCCTTGCGCAAGTGGAACGTGTACGTGAGCCCGTCGGGGGAGACGTCCCACGATTCGGCCAGGAGGGGCTTGACCTTTAGGTTTTCGTCCAACTCCACCAGGCCGTCGAAGATCAACCAGTTGTACTTGTAGGACTGCCCGTCGGACGCGACAACCGGATTCAGGAAGGAGGCGTCACCGGACGTCCCGATGACCAACTGCTTCACGCCGCCGGTCCCGCCTGCCTTCCCATCACCCGACGATCCCCCTGACCCTGCACAGCCGGTGAGTACCATGGCCAGCAGGAGGACGATGCCAAGGACGCGGTACGCTCTAGCCAACCGACGGACCATCGTATCCTGTCCCTCCCTGGGTTTAAGAAGCGGTCAGGCCTCTTGCCTGGAAAGGACGGTCAATACGTTTTGCATGTTCGCTGCGATATGGGCCCTCATCAGACGCTCAGCCCGTTCTCCGTCACCTGCTGCGATGGCACCCGCAATCTCTCGATGCTGGTCAAGGACGTAAGCAGGGTTCTCGTGGGCCAGCACCCCCAAGTAGCGAACCAGAACAATCCACGAATCGATCTGGCGGGCTAGTTCCGACAACGTGCCGTTGCCGCTGAGCTCCAGGATGCGCTGGTGAAACCGGATGTTCAGGTCCCGGACTGCAGCCAGATCACCGCGGCCGTAGGCCGCAGACATGCTTTCCAAATTGGCTTCCAACTCCGGGTCGGGGCCGCTGGCCCGTTCGGCTGCCAGGCGCGCAGCCATGCCCTCCAGTGCCATCCGGCACTGGTAGACCTCTTCCACCTCCTTCGGCTTCAAGCGAACGACTTCATAACGACCGCCCCGCGATTCCCGAACCAGCCGCTCCGCTGCCAGGCGCTTCAGGGCCTCGCGGACCGGCGTACGGCTCACTCCCAACTGCGCAGCGAGCTCCACCTCCACCAGCCTCGTGCCGGGGGGTAGTTGGCCACTGAGAATGGCGTCCCGTAACGCCATGTACGTGCGGTGGCCCAGTCCCTCGGACGGTCGGATCGGTTTCAACCCAGTCATTGGTCTCACCGGTGTATTCGGTATGGTGTATACAGTATTCTATTACCTGACCGGACTTCCTTCTTAAAATCCGAGCTCAGTTGAAGTCGTAGGACGGAAAGACCAGCTATCCAGAAAGGGTGACGGGGATGAACGGTGAGCGGCCGGTGCTCTTCGGTACCCGTGGCATGGTGGTGACAGGCCACCATCTGGCCACACGTGCCGCGGTCAGGGTCCTCGCCCTGGGCGGCAATGCCATCGACGCGGGTGTGGCCGCCGGCTTGACCCTGGGCGTGGTGCATCCAGACATGGTCTGCCTGGGCGGCGTGGCTCCGATCCTGCTGTGGCCCGCGGGCGGCGCACCGGTCAGCATCAGCGGGTTAGGTCGCTGGCCTCGTGCTGCGAGTCTATCCTGGTACAACGAGCGCTTCGGGGATCGGCTTCCCGAGGGAGTGCTACAGTGGGTGACACCGGCAGCCTTGGATGCCTGGCTCACGGCGCTGGAACTCTACGGCACGCTGCGATTCGCCGACGTGGCCCATGACGCCCTGGTCCTCGCCCGGGATGGCTTCGCGGTCCACCCCTTCATGGCTTACAACTTGCGGCGCCAGGGCGAGGCAGCCTGGCGCTGGCCCGAAAACAACCGCTTGTTCTATGGCGGGCGCCAGCAACCCCTGAAGGTGGGACAACGCTTTCGCCAGCCGGCCCTCGCTGCTCTGCTTCAGCGACTGATCGATGTGGAGTCCCGCCACGCCGACCGGGAAGCCGGGATCGCCGCGGTGCGGGACTACTTTTACAAAGGGGAACCTGCAGCAGCCATCGCCGAATTCGCCCGGGAACACGGTGGCCTTCTCACCAGGGAGGATCTGGCGGACTTCAGGGTGCAGGTGGAGCCGGTGGTCTCGGCGACATATCACGACCTGGAGATCGTGGGCTGCGGCCCGTGGTGCCAGGGCCCCATGCTCCAGCAGATCCTGCGCCTCCTGGAGAACTTCGACCTGCGGTCCATGGGCCACAACTCGCCCGAGTACATCCACACCGTCGTCGAGGCCATCAAGCTGGCCGCGGCCGATCGCGAGGCCTGGTTCGGCGATCCCGAATTCGTACCGGTGCCGGTAGCCGGGCTTCTGCACCCGGAGTACGCGCGGCAGCGAGCCCGCCTGATCCGACCCGATAGGGCCTGGCCGGAGTTGCCGCCAGCCGGGAACCCGTGGGCCTTCGACGACACGCCCTGGGGAGGCCGGCCCTCGGGTGCGAGGCCCAGCGGTCGCACCTACACGGGTCCCGCCGGCACGAGCGACCCCATGCCCGATACCAGCTTTGTGGCCGTGGTGGACCATGAGGGGAACATCTTCACCGCCACCCCCAGCGACCCGGCCACGGATACACCGCTCGTCCCGGCCCTCGGGCTACCGGCGTCATCCCGCGGCCGGCAGAGCCGGCTCATTCCCGGCCATCCCAACGCCCTGGAACCGTGGAAGCGCCCCCGCCTGACGCCGATGCCCGCCATTGTACGGCGGGGAGGCCAGCCCTGGATCGCCTTCGGCACGCCCGGCGGTGACGTCCAGCCCCAAGCCATGGTGCAAGTGCTGCTGAACCTCTTCCATTTCCAGATGAGTCCGCAAGAGGCGGTCGAGGCACCCCGCTTCGCCACCTTCAGCTTCCCGAACTCCTTTGCGCCACATCAGTATTACCCCGGCCTCGTCATGCTCGAGAACCGCTTAGACCCGAAGGTCAAAGAGGCGCTGGAGCAGCTAGGCCACCGGGTCGGCATGTGGGAGCCTTGGGACTGGCGGGCTGGAGGCGTCTGCGCCATCGTCTGGCAGGAGGACGGCGTGCTGGCAGGCGCGGCGGACCCCCGTAGGGAGTCTTATGGGCTGGGGTGGTAGAGGACCGGCAAGGCCGGTGTGGTGAGCCGGTCCCCACCCGCCCCGCTTGCACCGTCACCGAACGTCACCCCGCTCCAAAAGCCTTCGCGGGTCCACCCCGGAGGAAACCCGGGGCGGACCCGCGACCCACCGGCCCACGTCCTGGGCCGGAATCAGCACCGGCGAAGGCTTGCCAGTCCCGCCTGCCCGCACCTGCCCCCGCTCAGTACGACCGCGGCAGCTCCAGCTCCCGCTCGGCGATGAAGTTCAGGATCATCTCGTTGTTGATGGGGGCGGTCTTGAGGAGGCGCGCCGCCGTCCAGAGATGGATCAGGTGGTTTTCCCGGACGAAGCCCTGGCCCCCCAGGGTCTGGATCGCCCGGTCGACGGCGGCGACGGCCACCTCCGAGGCCTGGTACTTGGCCATGTTGGCCCAGGCGCCGATCCGGGCGGACGGCAGCTGGCGGTCGAAGGCACGGGCCGCCCGGTAGGTCAGGAGCCGGGCCCCCTCCTGCATGATCCGCACCCGGGCCAGGGGGTGCTGGACGCCCTGGTAGGCGCCGATGGGCGTGTCACCGAACACCTTGCGCTGCCGGGCGTACTCCGCGGCCCGCCGTAGGGCGAACTCGGCCATCCCCACGGCCGTGGCGGCGAACAGGATCCGCTCCGTGTTCAGGGCGTGGAAGAGCACCCGGGCGCCCTCGTGTTCCTCCCCGATGCGGTGGGCGGCGGGCACCGCCACGTCGTCGAACGCCAGGCGGAACTGCCGGTAACCCTCGATCCCCACCGCCTGCATGGGGTAGACGGACAGGCCGGGAGCATCCCGCTCGACCAGGAACAGTCCCAGGCCGTACGTCCGCGGCAAGCCCCGTTCCTCCACCTCCCGGTAGGGCAGGGTCCGGGCCACCACCAGGATGTAGTCGGCCACGTCGGCGCCTGTGATCCAGCCCTTCTCCCCCCGCAGGTGGTACGTGTCCCCCTCCCGCCGGGCCTCCGTCCGCATGCGGAAGCTGTTGGTGCCGCTCTCGGGCTCGGTGATGGCGAAGGCCAGCTTCCACGAGCCCGAGGCAATGGGAGGCAGCCACCGGCGCTTCTGCTCCTCGGTGCCGCCGCGCAAGATGGCCGCCGTGTCCATGCAGGTGAGGATGGCCATGGCGTTCCCGAAGCCGGCCGTCGAGAGCTCCTCCATCACCAGGGCCATGGCCAGCAGGCCCAGGCCGCTGCCGCCGTATTCCTCGGGGATCATGAGGCCGAAGAAGCCGGCCTCCGCCATCAGCTGCCAGACTTCCTCCGGGAAGCGCTGCTCCTCGAAGATCTGCCGGAGATACTCGTTCTGCCGCGGTTCGACCCGCTTGATCAGGTCGCGGGCAATGTTGACCACGTCGCGGTACGCCTCGCCGGCCGCGAAGATCGGGTCGTCCAAGCTCTCCACCTGCATGGGAACGCCTCCTCGCAGTGATACCCGGGCCGGGCCCCCAACCGCCGCCCGGAGCGTCCGCCACCCCGCCTAGCACCCCACCCGGCACCCCACCCGGCCCATCGCGAACCCGTGAGACCCGGGAGACCTGGCACACCCGGGAGCCCCGGGTCTACGCCCCTCGCTGCCGCTCCCCCTGGTGCTGCCCTCCCGCCGGTGCCCCGGCGGGACCCACGGCCCGCACGATGCGCTCCAGCACCTCCGGGTCCTCCAGGGCGGTGGTGTCGCCCGTGATCCGCCCCTCGGCCACGGCCTCCCGCAACAGCCGGCGCATGATCTTGCCGCTGCGGGTCTTGGGCATGGCGTCGACCACGTAGACCCGGGCCGGCCGGGCGATGGGGCTGATGCGGCGGGCGATCTCCTCCTTGAGCTGGTCCTCCACGCCGGCGGGCGCCTCCACCCCGCTCTTCAGCACCACGAAGGCCACGGGCACCGTGCCCTTGATGGCGTCGGGCACGCCCACCACCGCCGCCTCCGCCACCAGCGGGTGGTTGATCAAGGCGCTCTCCAGCTCCATGGTGCTGAGCCGGTGGCCGGCCACGTTGATCACGTCGTCCACGCGGCCCAGGACCCAGAAGTGGCCGTCGTCGCCGTATACGGCGGCGTCGCCGGTGAAGTAACGGCCCGGGAACCGGGAGAAGTAGGTGTCCAGGTAGCGCTGGTGATCGCCCCAGATGGTCCGGGCCAGGCAGGGGAAGGGCGCGGTGATCAGCAGGTAGCCTGTGGTGCCGGGAGGAACCGGGCGCCCCTGCTCGTCCACCACCTCGGCCTGGTAGCCGAAGAGGGGCAGGCCGCAGGAACCCGGCCGGGCGGGCGTCACCCCGGCGACGCCGGAGATCCAGGCCGTGCCCGTCTCCGTCTGGCCGTAGGTGTTGTTGATCTCCACCCGCCCGTCGCCCACGTGTCGGCGGACCCAGTACCACGTCTCGGGGTCCAGGGGCTCGCCCACGAGGGCGATGAGCTCCAGGGCCGACAGGTCGTACCGCCGGGGCCAGTCCGGGCCGTAGCGGCTCAGCATGCGCAGGGCCGTGGGGGCGGTGAAGATCTTGTTGACGCGGTACCGTTCGGCAACCTCGTAGAAGCGCCCGGGGCTGGGGTAGTCCAGGGCCCCCTCGTAGACCACGTGGGTGGCGCCGTGGGCCAGCCCGCCCACCAGGGCGAAGATGGGGAAGGTCAGCCAGCCCACGTCGGCGGTGCACCAGTAGACATCGTCGTCCTGCAGGTTCAGCGACCACTTGACGTTGGCGTAGGCGCCCACCAGGAAGCCGGCGCCGGCGTGCACCAGCCCCTTGGGCCGGGCCGTGGTGCCGCTGGTGTAGATAATGAACCCCGGCTCGTTGGCCTCCAGGGGCTCCGGCTCGCAGCGGGCGGGCATGCCGCGGACGAACTCGTCGTAGGGCACGTCCCGGCCCGCCGCCATGGGCACCTCGATCCCCGCCCGACGGACCACGACCACCCTCTCCACGAAGTCCAGCCCATCCAGGGCCTCGTCCAGGGTCCGCTTGAGCGGGATCACCCGCCCGCGCCGGTAGGTGGCGTCGGCGGTGATGACCAGGCGGGCGCGGGAATCCAGCAGGCGCGAGCGGACGGCATCGGCGGAGAAGCCGGAGAAGATCACGTTGTAGATGGCCCCGATGCGGTAGCAGGCGTGGACGACGGCGAAGGTCTCGGGCAGGTTGGGCAGGTAGACGGCCACCACGTCCCCCTTGCCCACGCCCGCCTGCCGCAGGGCGTTGGCCACGCGGCACGTCTCGTCGTGGAGCATCTGGTAGGTCCAGACCCGCCGGTCTCCCGGCTCCCCCTCCCAGACGATGGCCGCCTTGTTCTTCCGCCCCTGGCGCAGGTGGCGGTCGATGCAGTTGACGCTGACGTTGGTCAGGCCGCCCACGAAGTACTTGAAGTCCGGCAGGTCCCCAGTGCGGACGCGGGCCCAGGGCGCCATCCACTCCAGCTCCGAGGCGATCTCCGCCCAGTAGGCGTCGGGATCGCGCCGCGCCCGCTCGAGGTAGTCCAGGTAGGCGCGGAAGTCGGCAAAGGGCGGGCGTCCCGGCCCTTCCCGGGCGGGCGGGACGGGCGGGTGGGACAGGAGGGCACCCGCGTCGGTCCCCCGGACGGCCGCGAGATCGGCCCGGCCTTCGGTCACGGCCATGACGCATCCCCCTCCCAGAGCTCGTGACGGCCCGAACGGCCGGATTACCTATATTTCTATGGACGAACCGGCGACTGCCACCGCGGGTGAACTGCGGGCGAGCCGCGAGCGAGCGCCTTTGCCCGGCGCGGCCGGACCGACACCGCAGGTGCGCCTACACAGGTGGCACACTGTGGTGCTTGGCGGGCCACTCCCGCACCTTGCCCTCGTAGGCGCTGAACCGGGCGATCAGCTCCTCCCGCAGGCGCTCGGGCGGGACGATGTCGTCCACCACCAGCTCCGAAGCCAGCCGGTAGATGTCGATGTCGCGGGCGTACTCGCGGCGCTTTTCCTCCACGAAGCGCTGCCGTTCCTCCCCCTCCAGCTCCATGATCCGGTTGTAGTAGACGGCGTTGACCGCCGCCTCCGGCCCCATGACGGCGATCTGGGCGGTGGGCAGGGCCAGGCAGGCGTCGGGCTCGAAGCCCGGCCCGGCCATGGCGTAGAGGCCGGCGCCGTAGGCCTTGCGGACGATCACCGAGATCTTGGGCACCGTCGCCTCGGAGACGGCGGCGATCATCTTGGCGCCGTGGCGGATGATGCCCTGCCGCTCCACCCGCGAGCCGATCATGAAGCCCGGCACGTCGGCCAGGAACAGCAGCGGGATGTTGAAGGCGTCGCAGAGCCAGATGAACCGGGCCGCCTTGTCGGCGGAGTCCACGAACAGCACGCCGCCCTTGACCTTGGGCTGGTTGGCGACGATGCCCACCGCGCGGCCGCCCAGGCGGGCCAGGCCCGTGATGATCTCGGGGGCGAACAGCGCCTTGATCTCGAAGAAGGAGCCCTCGTCCACCAGGCGGTCGATGAGCTCCCGCATGTCGAAGGGCACGTTCTGGTTCTCGGGGATGATGCGCCCGATCTCCTCGGGCGGCTTCGCCGGGGGCCGCGGCTCGGCCGCCGGCGGGGCCTCGGTGAAGGACGACGGGAAGTAGCTCAGGTAGCGGCGGGCGGCGGCGATGGCCTCCTCCTCGCTGCCCGCCAGCACGTCGCCGCAGCCGCTGACGGTGCAGTGCATGCGGGCGCCGCCCATCTCCTCCAGGCTCACCCGCTCGCCGATGACCATCTCGGCCATGCGGGGCGAGCCCAGGTACATGCTGGCGTTGCCCTCGACCATGATCACCACGTCGCAGAAGGCGGGGATGTAGGCGCCGCCCGCGGCCGAGGGCCCGAAGAGCAGGCAGACCTGCGGGACCACGCCGCTGAGGCGCACCTGGTTGTAGAAGATCCGCCCCGCCCCCCGCCGGCCGGGAAACATCTCCACCTGGTCGGTGATGCGGGCGCCCGCCGAGTCCACCAGGTACACCAGGGGGATCCGCTGCTTGAGCGCCGTCTCCTGGATGCGGAGGATCTTCTCCACCGTGCGCCAGCCCCAGGACCCGGCTTTCACGGTGGAGTCGTTGGCCATGAAGGCCACCGGCCGGCCGTCGATGCGGCCGATGCCGGTGATCACGCCGTCGGCGGGCAGGTCCTCCGCCAGGCAGTTGGCGAAGAGGCCGTCTTCCACGAAGAACCCGGGGTCCAGAAGCCGCTCCAGGCGCTCCCGGGCGAAGAGCTTCCCCTGCTCGCGGTTACGGGCGTGGTACTTCTCCGGGCCGCCCCGCCGCAGGGCGG